>CACGTU010000009.1 GCA_902576045.1 uncultured Pelagibacteraceae bacterium
AGAAGATAATTTAAGAGTACCTTCAGGTGTCTCTTACATGCTTGAAAATAGGATGGTTATGAGAGATGTTTTTCCTGAATTATTCACTAGATATAAAGTTTCATCTATTCATCAATATACAAATAAACTCTTTAACTGCATGAATGAATGTATACCAAAAAAAAATAATAATCCTCATATGGTTGTTCTTACTCCTGGAATTTATAATTCCGCGTATTTTGAGCATTCTTTTTTAGCTCAACAAATGGGTATAGCTTTAGTGGAGGGAAAAGATCTGTTTGTTGAAAATGATCATGTTTATATGAAAACTGTGAAAGGACCTTTAAGAGTTGATTGTATATATAGAAGACTTGACGATAATTTTTTAGATCCAAAAGCATTCAATAAACACTCGCTCATAGGTGTTCCTGGATTATTTAAATGTTGGTTAAAAAAAAATGTTGGTATTATAAATGCAATAGGAACTGGTATTGCTGATGACAAAGTAGTTTATTCATATGTTAATAAAATGATTGTTTATTATTTAGGAGAACAACCAATTCTCAATCAAGTTGAAACTTATTTATGCTACGATGAAAAACAAAGAGAATATGTTTTAGAAAATTTATCTAAGCTAGTTGTCAAACCAGCTAACGCTTCTGGTGGATACGGAATAATGATAGGTCCCAAAGCATCTGATAAAGAAAGAGGAGAAATAGCAGAAAAAATAAGACAAAATCCCAGGGAATATATTGCCCAACCTTTAGAAGTTTTATCAACTGCCCCAACTATTACTGACAAAAATATAGAACCTAGACATTTGGATTTAAGACCATTTATTTTAAGTGGTAAAACTAATTATGTTACAACTGGCGGATTGACTAGAGTTGCTCTTCGTAAAGGAAGTACAATTGTTAACAGTTCTCAAGGTGGAGGGTCTAAAGATACATTAATAGTAGATTAATAAATTTCTTATGAGTGTTGATAAAATTAATAACAAATTTAGAATAGATACATGTCTAAATATTTTAAATACAAGTTTAAGATTTACTATGAAGACACAGATTCAGGTGGCATAGTTTATTATGCAAATTATTTAAAATATCTAGAGAGAGCTCGATCTGAAGCTATATATTCTTTAGGATTAACAAATACTAATCTTCAAAAAGATCATGATACATTAATAATCGTAAAGTCTTGCAATATTGAATATAAAAAACCTGCAAAATTTGAAGATGAGCTAGAAATAATATCTTCAATATTATCAAAAACCAGAACTTCTTTTACAATGTTACAAATAATAAAAAAGAATGAAGAAATAATATCTGAAGCTACTGTTCAATTAGTAACTGTAAATAAAGAGGGTAAACCAATTAAAATACCTGAAATTTTAAATAACTTATTAAATTAATTTCAATACGCTGTTGAACAACTGCACCATTTTTTTTTCATTTATTCTTCCAGTATTTACATTTCTAGGACTTGGATGATAGCAGCCAATCAGTAATATATTATTGGGTAATTTAAATACCTTATTATGTTCAAATTTAATATTTTCATTAAAGTTATAATTAGATTTGTAAAAGTATTTACAAGCATCAAATGCAATTTTTCCTAGAGCAACTATAACTTTAAGGTTTTTAAGAAAATTTATTTCTTGATTAAAGTATTTAAAACATTGATCTAATTCTTTTTTTAACGGTTTATCTTCAGGTGGAACACATTTTAAAGCAGTAGTAATAAACGCGTTTTTTAATTTCAGTCCATCATCAAGATAATCCGAGTTTGGTTGATTAGCAATTTTTACTTTGTGTAAACACTTGTATAAAAAATCCGACGATTTATCGCCTGTAAAAACCCTTCCCGTTCTATTTCCACCATGAGCTGCTGGTGCTAATCCAACAAGTAAAATTTTTCCATTTGTGTCCCCATAGCCTGTAATTGGTTTTCCCCAATAAGTTTCATTAATAAATTGTTTTCGTTTTTGAATGGAAATTTTCGTTCTAAAATTAACTAGCCTTTTGCATTTGATACATTTAATAATAGAATTATTAAGTTTATTAAAATTTTTTTTCATTAAATGAAAATATTTAAATTATTTTTATTAATCATTATATCTTTAGTATTTTCAAACCAAGTATTTTCTGAGGATAAAATTTTAGAAAGTTTAAAAGAGGGCGGTAAAATAATATTTATTAGACATGCTTATGCACCTGGCGGAGGTGATCCAGAAAACTTTAATATAAATGATTGTTCTACACAAAGAAATTTAAACGATGAGGGCATTACTCAATCAAAATTTATTGGAGAATTTTTTAAAACAAAAAAAATTAAAATTGATAAAGTTTTATCGAGCGAGTGGTGTAGGTGTAAAGATACTGCAAAATTTGCCTTTAATGATTTTGAAACATTTGATGCATTAAATTCTTTTTATTCTACAAAATTTGCTAAAAATGAGAAAAGACAAATTAATGATCTTAAGAAATATATAAAAAAATGGAAAAGTAATAAAAATTTAATTCTAGTTACACACTATGTCGTTATTTCATCAATGTTAAATATAGCAGTAAGCTCGGGTGAAATAGTTGTTTCTGATAAAAATTACGAAATTATTGGATCAATTGAGACAATGTAAGTATAATTATATCAAATTAAATTATGTCTTCAAAAAGAGCAATGAAACAAGCACAAAAGCAAAACTATGCACGATTTAAAAATAATTTTTCTTCTAACTCTAATAATCCATTTAAAAAAAAAATTATTAAAAATACAAAATCGAATTTTTCAACTAAAAAATAACATAAAATTAAATTAATTTTCTTTTTTTTCAGCGTAATATAAAGCTATCGCAAAAAAAGCTGTCCAAATCATTCCTAAAATAGCTTTAGGACTAGTTTCAGCACTCCACATATCTAATACAAACATGCCAATAATAATGCCTATAACATAAATTATAATTGCTAAGTTTGTTTTATTCATTTTATTAAATTCTTTTTAAATAATGACATTCCCTTATTTACCTTGTGATCATAAGACTCTTTAAAACTTTCTAATTGCCATCCATTCATTCGTTCTTGAATTTCCTTAAGATTTTTATTTTTCCATTCATCAGTTGTAGCTGGATCTTTCCAAATTCTTTTTTCTTCATTGTTTCTAGCACAGCCATAACAATAACCAGTAACCGGGTCAGTTCTACATATACTGATACAAGGCGAAACAACCATAATTTTTTTAATTTTTTTATACTTTTACACTATTATTCGGATTGGACAAATTAGTTCAATAATATATAAAACTGCATAATTTAACTGGGGCGATGGCGGAATTGGTAGACGCGCTGGTCTTAGGAACCAGTCGAGCAATCGGTGAAGGTTCGAGTCCTTTTCGCCCTACCATTTAAAATTATGAAAGTAACAGTAGAAAATAAAAAAGGTTTACAGAAAGATCTAAAAGTCTTCATCGATAAAAAAACTATCTCCGGATATATGGATGAAAAGTACGACGAAATTAGAAAAGACGTGGTTCTTAAAGGATTTAGACCTGGGAAAGTTCCAACAGAAATTCTTAAAAGACAGTTTGGTAAAGCCGTTTACGGGGAAGTTATTGATAAAGTTTTAAAAGATACAACTACAAAAGCGCTTGAAGAGAATAAAATCAAACCAGCTGGACAGCCTAAAATTGATTTAAAATCTTTTGGAGAAGGAAAAGACTTAGAATATATAATTACTGTAACAGAATTACCAAATATAGATGTTTCATCTATCAACAAAATCAAAGTAGATGATTATCAGGTGAAAATTGACAATACTGAAACAGATAAAAGAATTGATCAAATTGCAAAGAACCAAAATAATTTTAAAGAAGCAGATGAAAAATACGCCGCAAAAACTAAAGACTTAGTAGCGTTTGATTATAAAGCAACAGTTGATGGTAATGACTTTGAAGGAAATGAAGGAAAGAATACACAATTAGTGCTTGGCAAAGATTTGTTTATCAAAGGCTTTGATAAACAATTGGAAGGAGTAAAAAAAAATGACACTAAAAAAGTTGAAGTAAATCTTCCAGAAAACTTTCCAAAAAAAGAATTAATAAATAAAAAAGCAGTATTTGACTGTAAAATTAATTCTGTAAAAACTCCTGAAGATGTAAAAATTAATGATGATTTTGCAAAAACATTAGGTGCTACGGATTTAAATAATTTAAAAGAATTAATATCAAAACAAATAAATGATGAGTTTAAAAATTCACTTGATTTAATATCTAAAAAACAGATTTTAGAACAAATAGAAAAACAAAAATTAGATGATCTTCCTCAAAATTTAATTGAACAAGAGGTTCAGATTTTATCACAAGGAATGAAGGAAGATGAATTAAAGAAAAATAAGAAATCTCTTGAAGAACAAGCTCAAAAAAGAATTAAAACTGGTTTAATTTTAAATGCTTTTGGAGAAAAAAATAATATTAAAGTTTCTCAAGATGAAGTGAATGCTGAAATTCAAAAACAATTTAGAATGATGCCAGGTCAAGAAAAAGTGGTAAAAGAGTATTATGAAAAAAATCCATCAGCAATTGATGGTATTAGAGGATCGATTTATGAGGAAAAAATCATCAATGAAATAAAAAAATCAGCAAAAGTAAACAAAAAACAAATTTCTAAAGATGAGGCCGAAAAGATATTAAAAGCTGAAAACGAAAAAAACTTAAAAGAGCAAGAGAAATTAGCAAAACAAAGCACTGATGAAAAAAAAACAAAAGTAAAAGAAAATAAAGAAACAGTTTCTAAAAAACCCAAAACCTCCGCAAAGAAAAAAGTCCAAGCAAAAAAGGTTAGCAAAAAGTAATCACAAGTTGTATAAGTAAAATCGAATCAACTTATGACATCAAAATTATCCGAGCAGCTTAATACTCTTGTCCCTATGGTTGTGGAACAATCTAGCAGAGGTGAAAGAGCTTATGATATTTACTCAAGACTTTTAAAAGAGAGAATTGTTTTTGTAGTAGGGCCAATTAACGATACCGTTGCTTCATTAGTAACAGCGCAATTATTATTTTTAGAAAGTGAAGATCCAAAAAAAGAAATATCCTTATACATAAATAGCCCAGGTGGACTAGTAACCGCTGGATTAGGTATTTATGATACAATGCAATATATTAAACCAGAAGTTAATACTTTATGCATTGGACAAGCTGCAAGCATGGGATCTTTTTTATTAGCTGCAGGTGCAAAAGGAAAAAGATTTTCACTCCCAAACTCAAGAATTATGGTTCATCAACCATCAGCAGGCTTTCAAGGTCAAGCTACTGACATAGAGATACATGCCAATGAAGTTTTGTCTTTGAAAAAAAGGTTAAATGAAATTTATTCAAAACATACAGGAAAGTCAGTTGATGAAATTAAATCTGCATTAGAAAGAGATAATTTCATGACCCCAGATAATGCCAAAGATTTTGGTTTAATAGATAAAGTAGTAGAGAAGAGAGAATAAACAACTATATCTAGTTAATCCACAACCTCCACTTGATTAACAAGAGTTAATTGTAATAAAGTATTAAAATTGATTCGATAAAAAAAATTTATGAGTAATAACAAAAATATTCTTTACTGTTCATTTTGCGGCAAAAGCCAACACGAAGTTAGAAAGTTAATTGCAGGTCCAACTGTTTTTATTTGTGATGAATGTGTTGAGCTTTGTATGGACATAATTAAAGAAGAGAGCAAAGATACATTTGTTAAACATCAAGATGGTTTGCCATCACCAAAAGAAATTTGTACAGTTTTAGATGATTATGTAATTGGTCAAGATCACGCAAAAAAAGTTTTGTCAGTTGCTGTTCATAATCATTACAAAAGATTGAACTACGAAAATAAAACAAGCAAAACAGTTGAGCTATCAAAATCTAATATAATGCTAGTTGGACCAACTGGTTGTGGTAAAACATTACTCGCTCAAACATTAGCAAGAATATTAGATGTTCCATTTACAATGGCAGATGCAACAACCTTAACTGAAGCAGGTTACGTTGGTGAGGATGTTGAAAATATTATTCTAAAACTTTTACAAGCTGCAGATTACAATGTTGAAAAAGCTCAAAGAGGAATAGTTTATATTGATGAAGTTGATAAAATCAGTCGTAAATCTGAAAATCCATCTATTACTAGAGATGTTTCAGGTGAAGGCGTTCAACAAGCTTTATTAAAAATAATGGAAGGTACAGTTGCCAGTGTTCCTCCTCAAGGTGGTAGAAAACATCCACAACAAGAATTTCTTCAAGTAGATACAACTAATATATTATTTATTTGTGGGGGCGCGTTTGCTGGTTTAGATAAAATAATTTCTCAAAGAGACAAAGGTTCATCTATTGGTTTTGGTGCAGAAGTGAAAAGTATTGAAGATAAAAAAACTGGAGAATGGATGAAAAATCTTGAACCAGAAGATTTATTAAAATACGGTTTGATACCCGAATTTATTGGCAGACTTCCAATTACAGCAACATTAGAAGATTTAGATGAAAAATCATTAGTTAAAATTTTATTAGAACCAAAAAATTCTTTAATAAAACAATATCAGGAACTATTTAAACTTGAAGGAGTAAAACTTACCTTTAAAGATCAAGCAGTTAAAGATATAGCTAATAAAGCAATAAGTAAAAAAACAGGTGCGCGTGGATTAAGATCAATACTTGAAAATATTTTGTTAAAAACGATGTTTGATTTACCTAGTCAGGAAAATATAGAGGAAGTAATCATCGATTCTGGTGCGGCGAAAGGTGTTTCACAACCTGTTATCGTACATTCCAAGAACAAATCTAAGTCTGATAAGACCTCAGCGGCTTAAAAACTAGTTAATAAAGAACTATTTTCTATTGCAATATATTATTTAATATCCATATTTGCCGTATGGAAGTTAAAGTTACACAACCGTTATTACCTTTGAGAGACATAGTTGTATTTCCTAGCATGGTCATACCTTTATTCGTTGGTAGAGATAAATCTATTACAGCCCTAAATGAAGTGATGAAAGGTGATAAGAAAATTGTCTTAGTAACTCAAAAAAATTCAGAAGTAGACGACCCAAAAAAAAATGATGTGTTCTCATACGGATGCGAAAGTAACATTTTACAATTATTAAAATTACCTGATGGGACAGTCAAGGTTCTAGTTGAGGGAATTAAAAGAGTAAAACTCGTTGATTTTAAAGATGATGAAAAATTTATTTCTTGCACATTTGAGTATCAAAAGGATATTTTAGTTAAAGATGAAGATCTACTTCCTCTTGCACTAACAGCTGTAAGAAGATTAGAAAAACTAACTTCTATTAATAAAAAAGTTTCAACAGAAACTATAAACAACATTAAACAACTTAAAGATCCATCAAAAATTGCAGACAATATTGCATCTCACTTAAATGCCACTATTTCTGAAAAACAACAAATTTTTGAAACATTAGATGTTAAAAAAAGATTGAATGGTGTTATCAAAATAATGGAAAATGAGACAAGTATTATCGGTGTTGAGAAGAGAATTAGAGGTCGTGTTAAAACACAAATGGAGAAAACCCAAAGAGAATATTATTTAAATGAGCAGCTAAAAGCTATTCAAAAAGAACTCGGTGAAATCGAAGATGGCAAAGACGAAACTACAAGCCTAAAGAAATCAATTCAAAAAGCTAAAATGCCTAAGGAAGTTGAGAAAAAGTGTATGGCTGAACTCAAAAAACTAAAGAATATGAGCCCAATGTCAGCTGAAGCTACAGTAGTCAGAAATTATCTAGATTGGATGATAGATATTCCATGGTTTAAAAAAGATAAAGTTGATATCGATTTAAATAAAGCTTTAAAAATATTAGATGAAGATCATTTTGGATTAGAAAAAGTAAAAGAGAGAATTATTGAATTTTTAGCAGTCCAAAAAAGAATGGATAAGATTAAAGGTCCAATTCTTTGTTTAGTAGGCCCCCCGGGTGTTGGAAAAACTTCATTAGGAAAATCTATAGCAAAAGCAACAAACAGACAGTTTGTAAGAATGTCATTAGGTGGTGTTAGAGATGAGGCTGAAGTAAGGGGTCATAGAAGAACGTATATTGGGTCACTTCCTGGAAAAATTATTCAAATGATGAAAAAAGCTGGAACAAAAAACCCATTATTTTTGTTAGATGAAATAGATAAAATTGGAAATGATTATAGAGGAGATCCATCCTCAGCTTTATTAGAAGCCTTAGACCCTGAGCAAAATACAACTTTTAACGATCACTATTTAGAAGTTGATTACGATTTATCAGATGTAATGTTTGTTACGACTGCTAATACCCTTAACATTTTACCTCCTCTTTTAGATAGAATGGAAGTCATAAGAATTCCAGGATATACAGAGGATGAAAAAATCAATATCGCTAATAAATACCTTCTACCAAAACAGATAAAAGATAATGGGGTTAAAGAAGGAGAAATGAATTTAGAAGATGGAACTATTAAAGAGATAATAAGAAGTTACACAAGAGAATCAGGTGTCAGAAATCTTGAAAGAGAAATATCTAAAGTCACAAGAAAAGTGGTAAAAAAAGTTGTAAATAACGAAGAAAAAAAAGTTGATGTAAATGCAAAAAATGTTTCTGACTTTTTAGGAATTAAAAAATTCAAGTTTGGTGAGTTAGAGTCAGAAAATAAGACGGGAATTGTAATTGGCTTGGCTTGGACAGAGTTTGGTGGAGAAATTCTGAAAATAGAAACTGTAAATATGCCAGGAAAGGGAAGAATGCAAATTACTGGAAAGCTTGGTGATGTTATGCAAGAATCTGTTAAAGCTGCAAAATCTTTTGTAAGATCGAAGAGTTTAGAGTATGGAATAATTCCTCCTTTGTTTGAGAAAAAAGATTTTCATATCCACGTGCCAGAGGGAGCGACTCCTAAAGATGGACCTTCTGCTGGGATTGCAATGGTAACATCAATAGTATCATCTATAACTAATATTCCTGTAAATAGAGAAATAGCTATGACAGGAGAAGTTACTGTAACAGGTCAAGTTTTGGCAATAGGTGGTTTAAAAGAAAAATTATTGGCTGCTCATCGCGCTGGTGTTAAAAAAGTTTTAATTCCAAAAGAAAATGAGAAAGATCTGGCAGACGTTCCACAAAAAGTTAAAGAAGATATAAATATCATACCTGTAGAGTCTGCACATGAGGTATTAAAATTAGCTTTAACAAAAGAACTTAAACCTGTCGAGTGGAACGAAGTTGAAAAAATATCAGAGACTAAAAAAGACGACAAATCCCAAGCTAGTATTCAGTAATAAACAATTTACATTATTATTTGGTTGTTGTATTAGTACCAAGATTTTGGGCGGTTAGCTCAGTTGGTAGAGCATCTCGTTTACACCGAGGGGGTCAAAGGTTCGAGTCCTTTACTGCCCACCAAAATTATGGGGGTGTAGCTCAGTTGGTTAGAGCACGTGCCTGTCACGCACGGGGCCGAGGGTTCGAGTCCCTTCACTCCCGCCACCAATAAAATCAATACTATTTGACACTAAAAATGTGACCTATCTGCTCTTTTAGTTGATATAAAAGGTGCTATATAGATTCACGATGCTTGCAGAATTTTTAAAAGATTACTTGTCAATAATACTGTTCCTTGTGATTGCACTAGGTTTAAGTATGGCTTTTGTTGCAATTAATTACTTGGCATCTCCTAAAAAACCAGATCCAGAGAAATTATCTGCATATGAATGCGGTTTTGAGCCTTTCAATGACTCACGAATGGAATTTGATGTTAGATTTTATCTAGTGGCGATACTTTTTATTATATTTGATTTGGAGATAGCATTTCTATTTCCTTGGGCCATATCGCTAGGAAAAATAGGATTGTTTGGTTTCGTTTCTATGATGATATTTCTATTTATTTTGACAGTAGGATTTATCTACGAATGGAAAAAAGGAGCACTTGATTGGGAGTAAAATGAATTTAGAGCAAAGAAAAGATCAAATACCTGATGAGTTTAAACAATTAGCTCAAGATTTTAGTGATAATGGTTTTATTACTACCTCACTAGACAACCTAGTTAATTGGGCTCGAACAGGTTCACTACATTGGATGACATTTGGACTAGCTTGTTGTGCCGTAGAAATGATGCAAACCTCAATGCCTAGATATGATTTAGAGAGATTTGGAGCAGCTCCAAGAGCCTCACCAAGACAATCAGATGTGATGATAGTTGCAGGAACTTTGACAAATAAAATGGCACCAGCCTTAAGAAAAGTTTATGATCAAATGCCTGAACCAAGATACGTTATTTCAATGGGCAGTTGTGCAAATGGAGGAGGTTATTATCATTACTCTTACTCTGTAGTACGTGGTTGTGATAAGATTGTGCCTGTAGATGTTTATGTGCCTGGTTGCCCGCCTTCTGCAGAAGCGCTTTTGTATGGAATAATGCAATTGCAGAAAAAGATTAGGAACAAAGGTTCACTAGAAAGATAAAATTCAATGGAAAATTTGGAAAGTCTTGAAAAGGCTATTAACTCGGAATTAACAACAAAAATTTTAGCTTCGAAAATTAAACATCATCAAATTAACATTTGTATCGAGGATAATAATTTAATTGAAGTAATGATTTTCTTAAAAACTCATTCATCTACAAAATTCAAACAATTAATTGATATAACTGCAGTTGATTATCCTGAGAGAGATAAACGATTTAAAATGGTTTATTTACTTTTAAGTCACGAAAAAAATTCAAGAATAAAAATTGAATTTAATATAAAAGAAGGCGAAATTTTATCTTCTTTAACCTCTATATTTCCTTCAGCTAATTGGATGGAGAGAGAAGTTTTTGATATGTATGGTGTTGAATTTAAAGATCATCCTGATTTAAGAAGAATTCTTACAGACTATGGATTTAAAGGTCACCCTTTAAGAAAAGATTTCCCTTTAACAGGTCATAATGAAGTTCGATATAGCGAAGAAGATAAAAAAGTAATTTATGAACCTGTTAAATTAGAGCAAAATTATAGAAATTTTGACTATGAAAGCCCTTGGGAAGGAACAAAATACATAAAAGAACAAACTAAAGAATAATGGCAAAAGAAGTAAAAAAACTAAATTTAAATTTTGGCCCTCAGCATCCCGCCGCTCATGGTGTATTAAGATTAATACTACAGTTAGATGGCGAGGTAGTTGAAAAGGCAGATCCACACATTGGATTGTTACACAGAGGTACAGAAAAATTAATTGAAAATAAAACTTACACACAAGCAGTACCTTATTTTGATAGACTTGATTATGTTGCACCTATGAATCAAGAGCATGCATTTGCATTAGCAATTGAAAAAATCTTAAAAATAAATGTTCCTGCAAGAGCCCAATACATTAGAGTAATTTTTTGTGAAATAGGTAGAATTTTAAGCCATATATTAAATGTAACAACTCAAGCAATGGATGTAGGAGCTCTTACCCCAACACTTTGGGGTTTTGAGGAAAGAGAAACATTAATGGGATTTTATGAAAAGGTTTCAGGCTCAAGATTACACGCTAATTATTTTAGAGCTGGTGGAGTGCATCAAGATCTACCAAAGGGTTTAGATTCAGAAATAGCTGAGTTTTGTGAAAAATTTCCAAAAATTATAGACGATCTTGAAACATTGTTAACTGATAACAGAATATTTAAACAAAGAAACGTTGATATAGGTATAGTTTCTAAACAAGATGCACTCGACTACTCCTTTTCAGGTGTAATGCTAAGAGGATCTGGAGTTCCATGGGATTTAAGAAAATCTCAGCCTTATGATTGCTATGAACAACTTGAATTTAAAATTCCTGTAGGAAAAAATGGTGATTGTTATGATAGATATTTATGCAGGATTGAGGAGATGAGAGAAAGTGTAAACATTATAAATCAATGTCTTACAAATTTACCAAAAGGACCAATTAAAACAAACGATGGTAAGATAAGTCCACCACCAAAAAAAGAAATAAAGCAATCTATGGAAGCTTTAATTCATCACTTTAAACTTTTTACAGAAGGTTACAGAGTAGATGAAGATGAAATTTATACAGCTGTTGAGGCGCCTAAAGGAGAGTTTGGAGTTTATTTAATTTCTGATGGATCTAGCAAACCCTACAAATGCAAAATAAGAGCTCCAGGATTTTCTCATCTTCAAGCCATGGACTATTTAATTAAGGGTCACATGTTAGCAGATGTACCTGCAGTATTGGGTTCTATGGATATAGTATTTGGAGAGGTTGATAGATGAGTCTAAAAAAAATTTCAAAAAATCAACCAGATAATTTTGAATTTGATAGCAAAAATTTAGAAGAAGCTAAAAAAATAATTTTAAATTATCCTAAAGGTAAACAAAAAAGTGCTGTAATGGCTTTACTTTATATTGCTCAGAAACAAAATAACAACTGGATACCTTTATCAGCAATGAAATATATAGCGAAGATGTTGGATATGCCTTACATAAAAGTTTATGAAGTCGCAACCTTTTATAGCATGTATAATTTAACTCCTGTAGGAGAATATTTTTTTCAAGTATGTACAACAACACCATGTATGATTAGAGGAGCATATAAATTAGTAGATGTGTGTAAAAAAAAAATTTCTGAAAATGAATCTGAAATTTCTAAAAATGGTAAATCATCATGGATGGAAGTTGAATGTTTAGGAGCTTGCGTTAATTCTCCAATGGTTCAAATCAATGACGATTATTTTGAGGATTTAGATGAGGAAAAATTTAGTAAAATTATAGATCAAATTAATAAAAATCAAAAACCAAAACCAGGCTCATACAGAGGAAGATTAAGCTCAGAACCTGAAAATATTAGAAAGACTTTATTGATAAATAAAAATGCTTAAAGACGAAGACAGAATATTTCAAAATTTATACAACGACTTTGGAGCAGAATTGGAATCTGCTAAAAAACGTGGAGACTGGTTAGAAACTAAGGAAATTTTTAATAAAGGTAGAGGTTGGATAATTGAAGAAATTAAAACCTCTCAATTGCGTGGTCGTGGTGGAGCAGGTTTTCCAACAGGTTTGAAATGGTCTTTTGCCCCCAAAGAAGTAGGTTCGAAACCTCATTATTTGGTTATAAATGCTGACGAGTCTGAACCAGGAACGTGTAAAGATAGAGATATTTTAAGATTTGAACCCCATAAATTAATAGAGGGATGTCTAATAGCTTCATACGCAGTCAACGCCCATACCTGCTACATTTATATAAGAGGTGAATATTTTAACGAAGGTCAAAAACTTCAAAAAGCTGTTGATGAAGCTTATAGCAAAGGATTAATTGGGAAAAATGCATCATCAACTGGATGGGATTTTGATATTTTCATTCACTATGGAGCTGGCGCATACATATGTGGAGAGGAAACTGCGCTTTTAGAAAGTTTAGAAGGAAACAAAGGTCAACCAAGACTAAAACCACCTTTTCCAGCATTGATAGGTTTGTATGGCTGTCCAACAATTATTAATAATGTTGAAACAATTGCAGTAGTTCCAACAATATTAAGAAGAGGAGGTAAATGGTTCTCTTCTTTAGGTAGAGAAAAAAATACAGGAACTAAAATTTTTTGTATATCAGGAAATGTTAACAATCCATGCAATGTTGAGGAAGAAATGGGTGTACCTCTAAAAGATTTAATTGAGAAACATGCGGGGGGAGTTGTCGGAGGCTGGGATAATTTAAAAGCTGTTATACCTGGTGGATCCTCAATGCCTTTATTACCAAGAGAAGTTTGTGATACTATAAAAATGGATTTTGACGCTTGTGTCGAAAATAAAACTGGGCTTGGAACTGCTGGTATTGTTGTTATTAATAAAGATCAAGACATAATTAAATGTATGGCAAGGATTGCCAGATTTTATAAACACGAAAGCTGTGGACAATGTACTCCTTGTAGAGAAGGATCAGGCTGGATGTGGAGAATGTTAGAAAGAATGGCAAAAGGTGAGGCAACTAGAGACGAGGTTGATATGTTAATGGATGTCACAAAACAAATTGAGGGACATACAATTTGTGCATTTGGTGAAGGTTCATCATGGCCTGTGCAAGGTTTAATTAGAAATTTTAAAGATGAAATTTTAGAGAGAAATAAATACGATCCATTAATTCAAAGAAAAAAAGAAGTTCCTTATCTAGTAGATCAACATCTTTTGGAAAAAGAAAATGCTTAAATTAAAAGTTAATGACATTGATATTGAAGTTGAAGAAGGTTTTACAGTTCTTCAAGCTTGTGAACAAGCAGGAGTAGAAATTCCTAGATTTTGTTATCACGAAAAATTGTCCATTGCTGGAAACTGTAGAATGTGTCTAGTAGAAATGGAAAAATCTCCAAAACCCGTAGCCTCATGTGCAATGCCTGCAGCGGATGGAATGGTAATAAGAACAAATACTGAAAAAGTTGAGAAATCAAGAAAAGGTGTTATGGAATTTCTATTAGCAAATCACCCTTTAGATTGTCCTGTTTGTGATCAAGGTGGCGAATGTGACTTGCAAGACCAGTCTATGTTCTATGGAATTGATAAAAGTAGATTTAAAGAAAACAAAAGGTACGTACCTGAAAAATATATGGGTCCTTTGATAAAAACCCAGATGACAAGGTGTATACATTGTACTAGATGTGTAAGATTTGCAACCGAAGTTGCAGGCGTTCCTGAGTTAGGAGCAATAGGAAGAGGTGAAGATATGCAAATCACCACTTACTTAGAAAAAGCTATGGAGTCAGAGTTATCAGCTAATGTAATTGATCTATGTCCTGTTGGAGCACTTACATCAAAACCTTATGTTTTTGAAGCAAGGCCATGGGAACTAAAAAAAACAGAAACTATAGATGTTATGGACGCAGTTGGCTCAAATATAAGAGTTGACACTTATGGCTGGGAAGTAAAAAGAGTGTTGCCTAGGATAAATGAGGAAATAAATGAAGAATGGATTTCTGACAAAACTAGATATGCATGTGATGGTCTAAAAAATCAACGGTTAGATACACCTTATATAAAGAGAAATAAAAAATTTGAAAAAATTTCATGGAAAGAGGCTTATTCAAAAATTTTTGAAAAAATTTCTGAAACTCAATCTGATAAAATCGCAGCTTTGACAGGCGATATGACAAATATGGAAACAATGTTTGCATTAAAAGATTTTTTTGAAAAAACAATAAGGTCTGAAAATCTAGATTCAAGATCTGATAATTTTTATGTAAATACATCAGAAAGAGAAAACTTTATATTTAATTCTAAAATTGAAGGAATTGAAGAGTCTGATTTAATTATTTTAGTGGGTGCAAATCCAAGATTTGAAGCAACAATACTTAATTCTAGGATCAGAAAGAATTATATTAAAAATAAAACACAAATTTATTCTCTAGGAGATGTTGGTGATTTAACCTATCCTTATAAAATTTTAGAAAATTCATCAAAAACAATTAAAGATATAGTAAATCATACTCACAAAATTTCCGAAGAGATTTATAATTCAAAAAAGCCTATTTTTATAATTGGTCAATCAGCATTAAAACTGAATTCATCTATTTATATATTTGAAGAGTTAAAAAAATATCTTCAAAGCAAAAATAAAATTAATAAAGAATGGAATTCATTAAATATTCTATCAAATAATGCCTCTACAGTTGGGTCATATTATTTAAATGTTTTAAGCTCTAATAATGGATCTAATCAAACACTCAAAAAAATTCATAACAATGAAATAGAAGTGCTTTTTTTATTTGGTCAAGACAATTTAACATTTCAAAAGAAAAATGAATTTATTATTTATATAGGAAGTCATGGAGATAAAGGTGCTTCTTTAGCAGATATAATATTACCAGCTGCAGCTTTTACAGAACAAGATGGATACTTTGCTAATTTAGAGGGAAAAATACAAAAATCATATAAGTCTTCTTATCCTCCAGGAGATGCAAAAGAAGATTGGATAATAGTTAATGAATTAGCATCATCTATCAAAAGAAAAAAACTTTATGATAAAAAAGAAGATCTAGATAATGCAATGTTAAACTTTTTAAAAATAAACCTTTCAAATAAAAAATTTCAAACTCCAAATTATGAATTTTTGGATGAAAAAATTGTTATAGATAACATTGATTATTACCATTCAAATGTTATCGCTCGGGCATCAAAAACAATGGGTGAGTGTAAAAGTTTAAGGACAAACTTTAAAAAAACAGGTACGGAGGGATAATGCCAGAGTACGCTTCAATTCTTTTTTCAGAAGTTCTTAAAATTTTAATGCTACTAGTGCCTGTTCTAGTCTCTGTTGCAATGATAGTTTGGTTAGATAGACGAGTTTGGGCGTTTGTACAAAAAAGAAGAGGTCCAAATGTTGTTGGACCATTTGGTTTACTACAATCTTTAGCTGATGCTTTAAAATATATTTTCAAAGAAATTATAATTCCTGCTAGCTCAAACAAAGTTATTTTTATTTTAGCCCCAATTATAACAATGACACTTGCCTTAATATCATGGGCTGTAATACCTTTTAGTGAAGATTTTGTTCTTGCGGATATTAATGTAGGAATACTATATTTATTTGCCGTATCGTCCTTAGGAGTTTATGGAATTATAATGGGAGGATGGGCATCTAATTCAAAGTATCCATTTCTAGGTGCAATAAGATCTGCTGCTCAAATGGTTTCTTATGAAGTATCAATCGGAATAATAATTATCAATGTACTATTGTGTGTAGGATCGTTAAATTTATCTGACATTGTAAAAGCACAAGAAAGTATTTGGTATATAATTCCACTATTTCCAATGTTTGTTATATTTTTTATCTCAGCATTAGCTGAAACAAATAGACCACCTTTTGATTTACCGGAAGCCGAAGCAGAACTTGTTGCAGGGTATCAAACTGAATATTCTGGAATGATGTATGCAATGTTCTGGTTAGGTGAATATGCTAATATTCTATTAATGTGTGCATTAGGATCTATCTTATTCTTAGGTGGATGGTTGTCACCTATAAATATATTTCCATTTAATGTTATCCCATCACCAATGTGGTTAATACTTAAAATTTTGTTATTATTTATCTTGTTCGCTTTAGTAAAAGCAATTGTTCCGAGATATAGATATGATCAATTAATGAGACTTGGTTGGAAAGTTTTCTTGCCTTTATCTTTAACTTGGGTGGTATTAACAGCAGGATATTTGATGTATTTTGATCTATTACCAGGAAATTAAAATGAAAATAAAAAGATTTTTTAAAACAATATTAATGATTGATTTTGTAACAGGATTATTAATAGCAATAAAAGAGTCTTTTAGACAAAAAAAAACAATAAATTATCCATTTGAAAAAGGTTCTGTTAGCCCACGAGCCAGAGGTGAGCATGCTTTAAGAAGGTATCCGAACGGAGAAGAAAGATGTATAGCGTGTAAATTATGTGAAGCAGTTTGCCCAGCACAAGCAATTACTATTGAATCGCAGGAAAGATCAGATGGTAGTCGTAAAACGACCAGATATGATATTGATATGCTTAAATGTATATATTGTGGATTGTGTGAACAATCTTGCCCTGTAGACGCTATAGTGCAAGGACCAAATTTTGAATTTGCCACAGAAACAAGAGAAGAACTTTATTATAACAAAGAAAAGTTATTAGAAAATGGAGACAGATGGGAAAGTATTTTGGCAGCAAATATTAATGCTGACAGTTCTCATCGATAACTAAATGATAGCACACGCAGTTGTTTTTTATATTTTTTCTTTGATCGCAATTGTTTCAGCAATAATGGTGACAGTTTCAAGAAATACTGTTCACTCAGTTTTTTTTTTAATCTTAGATTTTATAAGCATATCTTGTCTTTTTATTATGATAGGAGCAGAATTTTTAGGAATGATAATGTTAATTGTCTATGTTGGGGCAGTTGCAGTTTTATTTCTTTTTGTAGTTATGATGTTGAATGTTGCTCAGCAGAAAAATGAGTGGTTTGTAGCAAGCGATAGTAGCTCTCATATACCCATAGGTCTCTTAGTAAGTTTAGTGATTTTTTCAGAATTGCTAATTGTTATTGGTGGATGGAAGTACAAAGCTGAACTTCAAGATTCTATTAATATTAATCTGAATTTAAATTTAACAAATACCCAGTCATTAGGTAGTGTTATTTACACTGATTACGTGCACTTATTTCAATTATCAGGAATGGTTCTTTTAGTTGCTATGATAGGAGCAATTGTCCTCACTTTTAGAAAAAGATCTGGTGTAAAAACTCAAAGCTATTTAAGACAAATTTCCAGAGAAAGAAACGAAGGTGTTGAATTGATAGATGTAGAAACAAAAAAGGGAGTTAAAATAGATGCTTAGTATTGGTCTCGGTCATTATTTAACTCTTGCTGCCATTATATTTACTATTGGGGTGGTTGGTATTTTTTTAAATAGAAAAAACGTTATTGTTATTCTTATGAGTATTGAGTTAATTTTGTTATCTGTAAATATAAACTTGGTCTCCTTTTCGATTTTTATTAATGATCTCAGTGGTCAAGTTTTTACACTATTTATATTAACAGTAGCTGCAGCTGAGGCTGCCATAGGATTAGCAATTATAGTTATTTATTATAGGAATTCTGGAACAATTAGAGTTGAGGAGATTGACAGTTTAAAAGGATGAAATGGGATATTATATTTTATTTTTACCACTCGCTGCATCAATAATATCTGGATTTTTTGGAAAATTAATTGGAGATAAAGCATCTCAATTAGTAACAAGTTTGTTTGTTTCCATATCAGCTTTTTTATCAATCATCGTTTTGTATAATGTTATAGCCACAGGACACTCAGAAAACTTAATTATTGCTACATGGATAAATTCAGGAAGTCTTAATGTAAATTGGTCAGTAAATATTGATCCACTTTCTGCAGTTATGCTTGTCGTTGTTACATTGGTCTCAGCTATAGTCCATATATATTCAATTGGTTATATGTCTCATGATCCACATAATTCACGTTTCATGTCTTATTTATCATTATTCACATTTGCAATGTTAACTCTTGTTACATCAGATAATTTTATACAATTGTTTTTTGGTTGGGAGGGCGTTGGATTATGTTCATACTTTTTAATCGGCTTCTGGTTTAAAAAAGAAAGTGCAAATAAAGCAGCGATTAAGGCATTTATTGTAAACCGAGTTGGGGATTTTGGATTTGCTTTAGGTATTTTTTTAATTTTTTATTTATTTGGGACAGTAAACTATGATGAAGTCTTTCAACAAATCCCAAATATATTAGATAAGGAATTAATTTTTCTTGGTTTTTATATCAATTCTGTAGACTTGATTTGTTTACTTTTATTCGTTGGTGCAATGGGTAAATCCGCACAATTTTTACTTCATACATGGCTACCAGATGCTATGGAAGGCCCTACGCCCGTATCAGCACTTATTCATGCTGCAACAATGGTAACAGCTGGAGTATTTTTGGTCGTAAGATGTTCACCAATTTATGAATATTCTGAATTAGCTTTATCTGTTGTAACTATTATAGGAATGGTAACAGCAATTTTTGCTGCGAGCGTTGCTTTAGTTCAGACAGATATTAAAAAAATTATTGCATATTCAACTTGCAGTCAACTAGGGTATATGTTTTTTGCGGCAGGTGTTGGGGCATATAATGTTGCAATGTTTCATTTATTTACTCATGCTTTTTTTAAAGCACTTTTATTTTTAGGTTCTGGTTCTGTAATTCATTCGTTTAAAGATGAGCAAAATATTAATTTAATGGGAGGTGTTTGGAAAAAATTACCTTACACATATAGTTTAATGATAATTGGAACCCTAGCGCTCACTGGATTTCCTTTGTTATCAGGATTTTACTCAAAAGATGCTATTATTGAGTTTGCATATTTAAGTGGAAATAATGTTGGAACGTATGCAGCCTACATTGGAATTTTCACAGCTTTTTTAACATCAATATATTCATGGAGACTAATTTTTAAAACTTTTCATGGCACTTATAATAATTCAGAAATAAATATTGATAGTATGCATGAGTCACCGCCAACAATGCTTATACCACTTATTGTTCTTGCAATTGGTGCAATTTTTGCTGGTATGCTATTTAAAGATCTATTTATTGGGAAAGAATTATCTTATGCATTTTGGAATAGTTCAATTAAATTCCTTGAACCATTAAGTACAGATCATCCACCTAATTGGTTTTTATTTTTAACACCATCTCTAGTTGTCATATCAATACCATTATCATTTTATCTATTTGTAAGAAATTTGTCTGTCGTAGATGAAATTGTTAAAATAAATAAACCACTTTATATTTTTTTACAAAAGAAATGGTATTTTGATGAACTTTATGACTTTATTTTTGTAAATCCGTCAAAAAGAATTGGAAAGTTTTTATGGAAACAAGTTGATGGGTCAGTTATTGATAGATTTGGACCTGATGGAATATCTAAAGTGATAAAAAATTTTTCAGCTAGAGCTGTTAAATTTCAAAGTGGATATATCTACCAATATGCATTTATAATGCTTCTTGGTTTCTCAGTTTTACTAACTTTATTAATTTTAGTATAATGGACTTTCCAATCATTTCATCTTTAATAATATTACCAACAATTGGTGCTCTATTTATTTTATTTACGAAATCATCAAATAGTAAATATCAAAGCAGTAAATATGTTGCATTATTCATATCATTAGCTAACTTTATTCTCTCAATATATCTATGGTTAATTTTTGATAAATCTTCTATTAATTTTCAATTTGTAGAAAATAGAGAATGGTTATCTGGTTTTATTAACTATAAAGTAGGAGTTGATGGAATTTCAATTTTATTTATTTTACTTACAACTTTTATAACACCAATTTGTATAATTTCTGTAATTTCAACAATTAAACACCGTTTAAAAGATTTTTTAATAGCAATACTTATAATGGAAACTCTAATGATTGGAGTTTTCTGCTCTCTCGATTTAATAATTTTCTATTTATTTTTTGAAGGTGGCTTAATACCTATGTTCCTAATTATAGGTATCTGGGGTGGTGAAAGAAGAGTTTATTCAGCCTTCAAATTCTTTTTATATACCTTGCTAGGTTCAGTTTTAATGTTGATTGCAATAATATCTATTTATTGGATATCTGGAACAACTGATGTTGAAAAGTTGTATGAAATTGGAATTGGAGAACAATATCAAAAACTTTTATGGTTGGCTTTCTTTAGTTCATTTGCAGTAAAAACACCTATGTGGCCGGTACACACTTGGTTGCCAGATGCTCACGTTGAGGCACCAACCGCTGGATCTGTTTTGCTTGCAGCAATATTACTAAAAATGGCTGGGTATGGATTTATAAGATTTTCTGTAGGATTATTTCCAATAGCTTCTGAATATTTTGTGCCACTTGTCTTTGCATTAAGTTTGATTGCAATTATTTACACATCTTTAGTTGCTCTAATGCAGGAAGATATGAAAAAGTTGATTGCTTATTCTTCTGTTGCGCATATGGGTTTTGTAACACTCGGAATTTTTACCATGACTCAACAAGGCATTGAGGGCAGTATATTTCAAATGATCAGTCATGGATTAGTATCGGCAGCTCTATTCTTAAGCGTTGGTGTTGTTTACGACAGAAATCATACAAGATTGATAAAAAAATATGGCGGGTTAGTAACTGTGATGCCAAAATATGGTATTGTATTTATGATATTTGCCCTAGGTTCTCTAGGACTTCCAGGGACAAGTGGATTTATTGGTGAATTTCTAATTCTAATGGGAACATTCAAAAAAAGTTTTCTAGTTGCAACTATTGCAAGTTTAGGTGTTATTTTAGGAGCAGCATACATACTTTGGATGTACAAAAGAGTTGTTTTTGGCGAAATAATTCATGAAGAAATTAAAAGTATGAAAGATCTAAAAAAATTTGAGTTATTAATTCTTCTTTTATTAGCAATACCAATTATATTTTTTGGATTTTATCCAGAGCCATTAATAAATTCAATTGAAACATCTGTAACCAGTTTGATAGATAACTATAATATAAATTTAACACAAAGTATTGCAAAGAAATAATGGAAAATTTAGAAATAATCTTACCTGAAATATTTTTATCACTAACAATAATGTTCTTGCTTCTATTCGGGGTTTTTAAAAATAATAGCTCAAAATTAATATATAATTTAACAACTCTTAGTTTGATTATACTGTTTGCTTTATTATTAAATCTTTACCAAGTTTCAGATTTATCAATTTTTAATAATAGTTACAAAGTTGATAGTTTGGCAACATTCATGAAATTATTGACCATTGGGTCTGGGATTTTTGTGATGCTTACTTCCTCAAAATATATTGAAATTAATAATATTAACAAAATGGAATATCCAATTTTAATATTAAGTTCTATTTTAGGAATGATGGTAATGATCAGTTCAAACGATTTAATTGTATTTTATATGGGTCTTGAATTACAATCTTTAGCACTATATGTACTTGCATCTTTTAATAGAGAAAATCTTTTATCTACAGAGTCTGGTCTTAAATATTTTGTACTTAGTGCTCTATCATCAGGTTTGTTACTCTATGGTTGTTCATTAATATATGGTTTCTCAGGATCCACAAATTTTAATATCATTTTAGATAATTCAAGCTCAGTTCAATATGGAATTACTTTTGGTATTGTTTTTATATTAGTTGGATTAGCATTTAAAATCTCTGCAGTTCCATTTCACATGTGGGCTCCAGATGTTTATCAAGGATCCCCAACTTCAGTAACAACATTTTTTGCTGTACTGCCAAAAATTGCAGCTTTATCGGTTTTTATAAGATTTTTGTATGTTCCATTTGCTGAAATGAACGACCAATGGCAAATGATTATTATATTTTTATCTATTGCATCAATGATTTTTGGAGCTGTAGCTGCAATAGGGCAAAAAAATCTAAAACGGCTGATAGCTTACAGCTCAATAGGGCATATGGGATACGCTTTAACTGGTTTAGCTGCTGGAACAAATCAGGGAATACAAGGATCTATAAGCTATATTGCAATTTACCTAGTTATGAATTTAGCTTTCTTTAGCTGCATGTTCATGCTGCGAAGAAACAATGAGTATTATGAAAGCATTGAGGATTTATCTGGTCTTTCCAAAAATCATCCATTGTTATCATTTTCATTACTAATAATATTATTTTCACTCGCAGGCATACCACCACTTGCAGGTTTTTTTGCAAAATTTTATGTATTTATGGCTGTAATTGAACAAAAAATGTATTTTTTAGCGATTGTAGGATTACTATCTACTGTCATAGCTGCTTTTTACTACCTAAGAATTATAAAAATTATATATTTTGATAAAGAAAAAGAAAAATTTGAGACAGACCATCATTTTGGATTAAAGCTTACATTGGCTGTATCAACAATATTTATTTTAGCATATTTTATTTATCCCAGTGGTTTAACTGAGATAGTTTCAAAAATAAATATTATTTAATGAAATTGAAAATATTTCAGTTTAAAAAAGTTAAAAGTACAAATTCTACAGCTATAAGATTAATTAATCAGAATATAAAATTTGGTGTAGTAACCGCAGAAAGGCAATATAAAGGAAGAGGACAGGGAACAAATAGGTGGATATCAAATTATGGAAATATTTTTTTATCTATTTTTTTTCCTATAAAAAGAAATCTATCTATAAAAAATATAACTAAAATCAATTTAAATGTAGTTAAAAAAGTTATTAAAAAACATATCAATGAAAAGATAAATATTAAACTTCCAAATGATATATTGATAAATCAATCAAAAATTTGTGGAATACTGCAGGAAATAATTTTTAAAAACAATATAAAGTACATAATTATTGGAATTGGGATTAATTTAAATTATAGCCCGATTATACCTAATTATTGTACATCATATCTTAATAAATATAGTAAAAAAAATATTAAAAAATTAGAACTAATTAAAGAGTTGAAAAGAAACTTTGAGAAAAAAATTGAAAATTTTATATAATGATTTTATTAGGCGATATTGGTAACACAGATATAAAGATTTCTTTATACAGTAATTATAAAAAATTAATTTTGAAAAAGAGGATTAATCCACTTTTATTAAATTTGAATAAATTAAACTTTCATTTCAGTTTCTTAAAAAAATATTTAAAAAGTATAGATAAAATTTTATTTTGCTCAGTGGTCCCAAATAAATTTATAAAAATAAAAAAATATTTCGAAAAAATTACTAATAAAAAATGTTATGAATTAAAAAAACTAAAAATTGAAAAATTAATCAAAATTAAAGTAAAAAAAAATCAAGTAGGATCTGATAGACTTGCAAATGCAATATCAGTTTTAGAAACTAATAAAAATTTTATAATTATAGATTTTGGAACAGCAACAACTTTTGATATAGTGATTAATAAAAATTATATTGGAGGGGTCATTGCTCCAGGCGTTAAATTGTCACTTGATAATTTAACTAATAGAGCCTCCTTAATTCCTAAAATAAATTTAAAAAAGATTAAAAATGTTATAGGAAAAACCACATCCTCTGCAATTTATTCTGGTTTTTATCTTGGTTATAACGGTTTAATTGACAATATAATTAAATTGATTATTAAACAAACTCGAAAAAAGTTTATGATTGTTTTAACTGGTGGTTTGTCTCACTTATTTAAAAATTCAATAAATGGAAAAGTTAAACTAGACAAAAATTTAACAATAAATGGTTTATTAAAAGCATCAGATTTAATTAAGTAATAAAAATGAAAGAAGAATTAATTTTTTGTCCTTTAGGTGGATCTGGAGAGATCGGAATGAATATGAATCTCTTTGCTTATGGTAAAGCGGATAACCAAAAATGGATAATTGTTGATATAGGTGTCACATTCGCAGATGATACTGTACCTGGCGTAGACTTGATATATCCCGACCCTGGTTTCATTGTAGATAAAAAAGATGATTTACTCGGGATAGTTCTTACACATGCACACGAAGATCACATAGGGGCTATAGCGCATATTTGGCCAAAGCTAAAATGTAAAATTTTTGCAACACCATTTACAGCGGTTCTAATTAATGAAAAATTTAAAGAGAAAAAAATAGATATTTCAAGATATTTAAAAATTGTTCAATTAAACAGCACATTAAATCTTGATCCATTTAAAATTGAGTTCGTAACCTTGACTCACTCAATTCTTGAGCCAAACGGTCTAAAAATAGAAACTCCCGTAGGAAATATACTTCATACAGGTGACTGGAAATGTGATCCTGACCCTCTGATTGGTGAAAATATAAACTCAAATAGATTAAAAGAAATCGGTAAAGAAGGTGTTCTCGCTATGATTTGTGACTCAACAAATGTGTTTAGCGCTGGGAGAGCAGGCTCAGAATTAGATGTAAGAAAAAATATGCTGAAAGTAATGGAAAGACTTGATAAGCGAATTATTATTACTTCCTTCGCTTCAAATGTAGCAAGAATGGAGACTGCGTTTTATTGTGCTGAAAAGACTGGAAGACAAATTGCTTTAGTTGGAAGATCAATGCATAGAATCTATAAAGCTGCAAGACAATGTGGGTATTTAAATAACGTAATTGAACCCCTAGACTCAAGAGATGTAAAAAATATATCAAGAGAAAAAATTGTTTACTTGTGCACAGGTAGTCAAGGAGAACCTATGGGTGCCATGACTAGAATAGCTAATTATATTCATCCTGACGTATTTGTAGAGAGGGGAGATGCAGTTATTTTTTCATCAAAGATAATTCCTGGTAATGAAAAAAAATTATATAAATTGCACAATCAGTTAGTTAAAGAGGGTATAGAAGTTATTTCTGAGGATAGTGAATTTATACATGTATCAGGTCATCCAAATAGAGAAGATTTAAAAGATATGTATAATTGGATTAAACCTAAGTCTGTAATCCCTGTGCATGGCGAACATAGACACATGATAGAACACATAAACTTCGCAAAAGAAATGCAAGTTCCTTATCCAGTTAAAGTAGAAAATGGAGATATTGTAAGACTATATCCGGGTGAAAAACCAGAGGTTTACGATAAAGCCCCAAGTGGAAAGTTGTATGTTGATGGTAATATTAGTGTTGAAGAAGACGCACAATCAATTAAAGAAAGAAAAAATTTATCAGCAAATGGTTTTGTTGAGGCAACAATTTTAATTACCCCGAAGGGAAATATTCACAACAAGCCTCTATTAACTTTCAAGGGTTTACCTATTTATGAAAAAGAGGAATTTCAATACGGTCTAGAGGAGGAAATTGAAAAAACTACAAAAACATTTTCAATGAATAATAAAAAACAGGAAATAAATCTTATTGAGGCTTTAAAATCAACTTGTAGAAAATATACAAAAGAAAAAACTGGTAAAAGGCCCCTCACGAATATAAATTTAGTGAGGATTTAGTTGAGTATTACAGGATCACTAGTAGTTTTTGTTTGTTTATGGTGGATTATATTTTTTGCAATTCTGCCAATTGATGTAAATAGGGAAAAAAAAGAAAATATAGAGGGTGTTGATCCTGGAGCTCCTGAAAACCCAAAAATTTTAAAAAAAATTGGTTATTCTACTTTGATTACATCAATTATATTTATAATCATTTATTTATTAGTAAAATATGAATATTTTAATTTAAGAAACTTTATCAACTAATGTATTTTTCAAAATCATTTATTCCAATTCTAAAAAATAACCCCACAGAGGCTAAAATAAAATCTCATCAATTAATGCTAAGAGTGGGAATGATCAAACAGTCCTCTGCTGGAATTTACTCATGGTTACCATTGGGCTTTAAAGTGATGAAAAAAATTGAACAAATTGTAAGAGAAGAACAAGATAGAGTTGGTGTGCAAGAAATATTGATGCCAACAATTCAATCATCTGAAATTTGGAAAGAAAGTGGTCGTTACGATGATTACGGTGAAGAAATGTTACGTATAAAAGATCGTCAAAACAGAGAAATGCTTTACGGACCTACAAATGAAGAACTAGTGACTGAAATTTTTAGATCTAGTATTAAATCATATAAATCTCTTCCACAGTTACTCTACCATATTCAATGGAAATTTAGAGATGAACTGCGTCCAAGATTTGGAATCATGAGATGCAGAGAGTTTTATATGAAAGATGCTTACTCATTTGATTTGACAGATGATGATGCATTATTTTCTTACAATAAATTTTTTCTTTCATATCTAAGAACGTTCAAAAGATTGAATTTATCAGCTATACCAATGGCAGCTGACACTGGACCTATTGGAGGAAATTTATCACATGAATTTATTATATTAGCCGAAACAGGTGAGAGTAAAATTTATACAGATAAAAGAATTTTTGAAGTTGATAGTGAAATTACTAAAATTGAAAAAAATTCATTAAATACATTAAGAGAAGAGTATGAAAAATACTATGCAGTGACAGACGAAAAATTTGACAAAAAAGAGTTTCAAAAAAAAGTTTCAGAAAACCAAAGAATTAATACTAAAGGGATTGAAGTAGGGCACATATTTTATTTTGGAGATAAATATTCTAAGCCAATGAATGCAGCAGTTGATTTCAATGGAAAAAAAGAATTTGTTAAAATGGGATCTTATGGAATAGGTGTATCAAGATTAGTAGGTGCCATAATTGAGGCAAAATACGATGATAAAGATGAAGTTATGAAATGGCCAATTTCAGTAGCTCCATATGACTGTGCAATATTACCAATGATAAATAAAAATGATAATTCTAATTTAGAAAAATCAAACAAAATTTTAGAACATTTTAATAAAAATAATATAGATACCATTATTGATGATACCGACGAAAATATTTCAGCCAAGATAAAAAAATTTAATTTAATCGGCATCCCATTTCAATTGATATTGGGAAAAAAATCAGAGGGTGATACTTTTGAATTTAAAGAAGTTGGAAAAGAAACACAAAATTTGAAAATTGAAGAAATAATTACTCAAATTAAAAAAGCAAAATCAAATTGATAAGTAAGTTAGAAAAAGAAATAATCTTTAGATTTCTTAAAAGTAGGAAAAAAGATAGTTTTTTAAATTTAATCTCAATTTTTTCATTTATAGGCATCACACTAGGTGTGGCCGTTTTAATTATAGTCATGTCGGTAATGAATGGATTTAGAACTGAATTAATAAACAAAATAGTTGGTTTCAATGCACATGCAGTTGTTAAATCTTATGACAAAAAACTAAAAATTGATTTTGACAAAACTAAAAATATCTCAAATGAGATAGATAATATTATTTTAAGCAATGATGGTGAAGCTGTGATACTTAATAAAAACTCAACAAAAGGAGTTTTATTAAAAGGTTTTTTATCTCAAGATTTTTTTAAACTTAATGTTTTAAAAAATGAAAATTTTTTTGGATTAAAAACATTAAATGAAAATGAGATATCAATCGGAAAAGATTTAAGTATTAATTTTAATTTAGATATTGGTGATAAAATAACAATAATGTCACCTGTAGGCGTACAGACTTTAGTTGGCAGTCTTCCTAAGCAGGAAGTATTTAAGATTACATCAATATATGACAGTGGTTTATCTGATTATAATGAAAATGTTGCTTATATAAACCTTAGAACTTTAGAGGATTTATTTAATAAAAATGAAAATCAAAGATTCTTAGAATTTTATTTTAAAAATCCTCATGAAGTAGATAGCCTAAAAAATAAATTATCAAATATATATGATGGAGAATATGTTTATACTTGGGCTGATTTGAATTCTTCATTATTCTCTGCTTTAAAAGTTGAAAGGAATGTGATGTTTATTATTTTATCCCTTATAATTATTGTAGCGGCATTTAATATTATATCTGGTTTAACGATTTTAGTTAAAAATAAAACAAGAGATATTGGTATATTAAAATCTATAGGAGTTCAAAATTCTTCAATAAAAAAAATATTTTTCATGATTGGTTTTATAATTGGCACCTCTGCTACTGTCTTTGGTGTTATGATTGGTACTCTATTCTCAATTTATATAGAAAATATCCGAAATTTTATTAGCAAAATTTTTAATATTACTTTATTTCCAGAAGAAATTTATTTTTTAAGTAAAATGCCATCTGAAATTGATCCTCCATCTATTATTTTAATTTCTTTATGCTCAATTATCTCAACAGTAATTGTATCAATTTTTCCTGCAACACAGGCAGCTAAATTGGATGCAGTCAAAACTTTAAAATATGAGTAAATCAATTGTATTAAAAAATATTGGAAAAAAATATTTCTCACACTCCAATATAAAAGTTTTAAATGACATTAGTTTTACTTTTGAAAAAGGTAAAATTTATTCGTTAGTTGGTCCTTCCGGCTCAGGCAAATCAACATTTTTGAATTTACTGTCTTTAATTGATCAGCCAAATTCAGGATCGATTGAAATTTTAAGTAAAAAAATTGATTTTTCAGAAAAATTAGAAAATGATAAAATTAGATCTGAAAAAATTGGGATAATTTATCAGGATAAAAATCTGTTAAATGATTTTACTGCTTTAGAAAATATTTATTTACCAAAATTATTATTAACTAATGATAAAAAAAACTCGATTGAGGAAGCTAAAAAAATTAGTAAAAAAGTTAATTTAACCTCAAGATTAAATCATTATCCATCAGAGTTGTCAGGTGGAGAGATTCAGAGAGTTGCTATATCTAGAGCTTTAATCAATGAACCTGAAATAATATTAGCAGATGAACCAACGGGAAACTTAGATTTTGATAATGCTAAACAAATATTTAAAATTTTATTCAACTTAAAAAATAAAAATCGAGTTATAATTTTTGCAACTCATAATAGATATTTTGCAAATATGGCAGATTGTAAATTGCAAATGATAAATGGTAAGATAAAACTTACCAATGCAAGAGTCGATTAGTAAAACATTTAATCATTTCAAAATACATACACAATATTCTATTTGTGAGGGTGCCGCTAAAATAGACTTGCTAAAAGAATATTGTAAATCAAACAAAGTTCAATCCTTAGGAATATCTGACACAGCAAATTTATGTGGAGCCCTAGAATTTTCTGAGAGCATATCGTCTGTTGGTACCCAGCCAATAATAGGCACTCAAATTAACTTTAAATATAAAGATTATTATGGATTAATACCCTTAATAGCTAAAAATTATATTGGCTATAAAAACATAATCGAATTATCTTCAAAATCTTATCTAGAAAATGACTCTTTAAATGATCCACATTGTAAATTTGAAGATTTGATACATTTTAATGAAGGTATTATCATTCTCTCAGGATCAATTAACTCGCTATCAGGAAATCTTTTTAACAAAGGGTTGTTAGAGGAATTAAGTAGTATTTATAAAACCCTTTCAGAAAACTTTGCTGACAATTTTTATATAGAAATACAAAGACACAATGATGCTAATGAAAAACAATTTGAAAGTTATAATTTAGAGCAATCTAAAAATTTGAATTTACCAATCATTGCTTCTAACGAAGTTTTTTATATTGATAAATCAATGCATGAAGCTCACGACGTTTTAATGTGTATTGGACAAAAAACATATGTCAATGATGGTAATAGAAATAGGCTCTCTAATAATCATTACTTAAAAAGTTCTGATGAAATGATAGAATTGTTCAAAGATCTTCCAGAAGCACTTGAAAATAATTTTAGTCTTCCTTACAAGTGTAATTATAGACCATTGCCATCAAAGCCAATTTTGCCAAATATTTCAGATAATAATATTGATACAAACCAAGCACTACTAAACGAATCCTTAAATGGTCTTAAAGAAAAATTTGAAAAAATTTTCAATATTAATGAAACTGAATTTAATACTAATGATGATTATAAAAAATATAAAATAAGATTAGATCATGAAATTAGCATTATAACCAAAATGAATTATTCTGGTTATTTTTTAATAGTTTCAGATTATATTAAATGGGCAAAAAATAATAATATTCCAGTTGGACCAGGAAGAGGGTCTGGAGCAGGTTCTTTAGTTGCCTGGTGTCTTTCAATTACGGATATCGACCCAATTAAGTTTAATTTGATTTTTGAGAGATTTTTAAATCCAGATAGAATTTCAATGCCAGATTTTGATATAGATTTTTGTGAGGAAAAAAGAGATCTAGTCTTTGAATACTTAACAACAAAATATTCTAACAGCGTAGCTCATATAATTACTTTTGGTAAACTAAAAGCAAGAATGGTCATCAGAGATGTAGGTAGAGTATTAGGATTGCCTTATGGTTTTATAGATAACATTTGTAAAATGATCCCATTTGATCCCTCAAGACCATTAAATTTACAGGAATGTATTAATGTTGAGCCAAGACTTCAAAAATTAATACAGGATGATAAGAGAGTTAGTAGACTTATAGAATTATCACTAAAATTGGAAGGTTTGAATAGAAACGTTGCAACGCATGCAGCGGGCGTTGTTATAGCAGATAAAAAATTAACTGAAACTACACCATTATATAAAGATTCTGCATCAGACCTACTATTACCTTCTACGCAATTTGATATGTATTCTGCAGAAAATGCTGGATTAGTAAAATTTGATTTTTTAGGCTTAAAAACTTTAACAGTAATAGATAAAACGCAAAAACTAGTTAATGAAAAAGATCCAAATTTTAAAATAGATAAAATTAATTACGAAGATCAAAAAGTATACGATTTATTATCTAGTGGAAAAACGGTTGGGCTATTTCAGCTTGAAAGTTCAGGTATGAAAGATGCTTTAATGCATATGAAGCCAAATAGATTAGAAGATATTATTGCCTTAGTTGCTCTTTATAGGCCAGGACCAATGAGCAACATACCAATCTATAATGATTGCAAACATGGACTTAAAGAACCTGATTATCTTCATCCAAAATTAGAAGAAATTTTAAAGCCAACTTATGGAGTAATAATTTATCAAGAACAAGTTATGCAAATAGCACAAGCTTTATCTGGTTTTACAGCTGGTGAAGCAGATATTTTAAGACGAGCAATGGGAAAAAAGAAAAGAGCTGAGCTTGAAAAACAAAAACAAAGATTTGTAGAAGGAGCATTCAAAAATGGCATAAGCAAAGACATTGCCGCAGGCATTTTTCTTAAAATAGAACCTTTTGCCGAGTATGGGTTTAACAAAAGTCACGCAGCAGCATATGCAGTAATTGCCTACCAAACAGCATATTTAAAAACATATTATCCTCATGAGTTTTTTGCAGCATCAATGTCAATGGAATTATCAAATCAAAAAAAATTAAGTGAATTTTACGAGGAATTAAAAAGATTAAATATTGAAATTGTTAGACCAGATATAAATAAATGTTTTTCAGATTTCACATCAAATGGTAAACAGTTTTTTTATGCGCTTGGCGCAATCAAAAACGTTGGCTATGAAGCGATTTCAAATATAGTTAAAGAAAGAGAAACCAATGGAGAGTATAAAAACTTATCTGATTTTATAAAAAGAGTTGATCCTAAGAATATAAACAAACTTCAGTTAGAAGGTTTAGTTAGAGCAGGTGCGTTTGATAATTTAAATGATAATAGACAATCAATTTATAATTCTATTCCAAATATTATATTAAAATCAAAAAATAATTTTGAAAATAAACAAGTTAATCAATTTGATTTGTTTGACGATAAACTAAGCAATGAAGAAAATATTCTTGATGATATTGAAGATTGGAATATTGATATTAGACTTACAAAAGAGTTTGAGACATTAGGTTTTTACGTTTCTGATCATCCTTTAAATCAATATAAATCTATATTCGATCAATACAATATTGTAAGTTATGATAATTTCCAAAATGATGAAAATTTGTTAAGCTCCAATATTGCTTGCACGGTCTTAAAAACCCAAGAAAAAAAAACACAAAAAGGAACATCTTACGCAATAATTAAATTTTCAGACCTGAATAGTGTTTTTGAATTATTTGTGTTTTCAGATATTTTTGAAATTAACCGTGAAGTTTTAACAGAGGGAAATTCTCTGATGTTGACTTTAATGAAAAATTATATCGATGAAAAAAAAACACAAAAAAAAATTAATGTTAAAAAAATTATTACGTTAAAAGAAGTAATTAATAAGCCAATTAATTTATTAAAACTTAAATTTAATGATTTATCTGAATTGCAGAAAATTAAATACCTGAAAAAAGATGAAGGCAAAACATCAATTAAATTCGAATTACAGAACAAACAAAATAAATTAGTTTTTGATTTAAAAGATAAAAGGAAAATTGACCTTAAGCAGCTAAATTCACTAAAAATAAAGGAAAATTTAATACTAGATTAAAAATAATTCTTGAAATTATATTTTAAGCTTGTATTTACTTCTCAAATTAACACGCACACAATTTTTGGTTTTATACCTCCGGTCCCTTTGGGGCAATAATTGTGGTGGCATAACCGGGAAAAAATATGAAAATACCTAATCTTACAATTGAGCAACTATTAGAAGCTGGCGTTCATCTTGGTCATAAAACATTAAGATGGAATCCAAAAATGAAAAAATACATTTTTGGAAAAAGAGATTCAATACATATAATTGATTTAACACAAACACTAGAATTAACTAATGTTGCATTGGAAAAAGTGTATTCAACAATTTCAAATGGTGGAAAAATACTTTTTATATCAACAAAGAAACAGGCTTCAGAAGCTATTGCAGAATTAGCTAAAGATACTGATCAATATTATGTAAATTATAGATGGCTTGGTGGCATGTTAACAAACTGGGGAACTATCTCTAATTCAATTAAAAAATTAAATAAAATTAATTTAGATCTTTCATCAGAAAATAGAGGTTTTACTAAAAAAGAACTTTTAAAGATGAGTGGTCAAAGAGATAAGTTGCAACGATCTTTAGGTGGAATAGCTGAAATGAAAAAAGTTCCTGATCTTGTTTTTATTATAGATACAAATTATGAGTCGCTTGCAATTAAAGAATCTATAAAGCTAGGTATTCCAATTGTAGCAATCTTAGATACAAATTCTAACCCTGATGGCATTGATTTTCCAATTCCAGGAAATGACGATGCAAGAAGATCCATTGACCTTTATTGCAATTTATTAAAAGAAACTATCAACAATGCAAAAAAGGATTTGCCAAAAGAAGCAGAAACTAAATCTGAAGTGAAAAAAATTGATATTGGTGAAAAATCATCAAAAGAAAATAAAAATATAATACTAAATTAATAATTTAACGAAAAAGTAAAAAATGAGTGATATCGAAAATATAAAAAAATTGAGACAATCAACAGGTGCAGGATTTAAAGATTGCAATGTTGCGTTAAAAGAATCTAGCGGTGATTTAGAAAAAGCCGCTGAAATCCTAAGAGTTAAAGGTATTGCAAAAGCATCAAAAAAAATGTCAAGAGATGCCAAAGAAGGAGTTATAGTAGTAAGTGGTGACTCCAAAAAAACGTCACTTATTGAAGTCAATTGTGAAACTGACTTTGTTGCAAAAAATGATGATTTCCTAAATTTTGTAAAAGAATTAAGTGAAATAAATAATCAATGTTCTTCAGATAAAGATCAATTAAATAAATCAGCTATGGCTAATGGAAAAACCGTAGAGGAAAATTTAGTTGCTCTAATTGCTAAAATAGGTGAAAAAATTACAATTGGTAAAACATCTACAATAGAAAATTCAAATTCACAAAATTTCATTTATCAACATTCAGTTATAAAAGATAATGTTTCAAAATTAGGAGTTGTAGTTTCTATTGAAACTTCTGAAGATAGCGATCAAATAAAATCTTTTGGAAAACAACTCTCAATGCATATTGCAGCATCAAATCCGATTGCTTTATACTCTGATGAAATAAAAGAGGATGTAATTCAAAAAGAGCAAGAATTAATTGCAGAGGAGTTAAAAAACTCAGGTAAACCTGAAGAAATTGCAAAAAAAATAAGTTTAGGTAAAATTAATAAATTTAAAGAAGATAATAGTTTAATGACACAAGATTGGGTAATGGAGCCCAAGAAAAAAGTTAAAGATATTTTAAACGAAATAAATATACCAAAATTAAAAATAAAAGAGTTTACTAGAATAAAAATAGGAGAATAATGTTCAATATATCTCAATACGATGAGAAAATGACTAAAACTCTAGATGTTTTTAGCAAAGAATTATCATCCTTAAGAACTGGAAGAGCGAATGCAAGTATGCTTGATCTTGTAAAAGTCGATGTATATGGACAACAAATGCCAATAAATCAGTTAGCTAGCATTACAACACCTGAGCCAAGAACAATTAATATACAGGTTTGGGATATTAATAATGTTAATCTTATTGATGCAGCTATTAAAAAATCTGAACTTGGACTAAATCCTCAAATTGATGGTCAATTAATTAGATTACCCGTTCCTGATTTAAGTGAAGAAAGACGAAATGAAATAAAAAAAATAGTTAAATCAATGGGTGAAAAATGCAAAGTTTCTATTAGAAATATTAGAAGAGAGGCAAATGATGATTTAAAAAAATTGCTTAAAAATAAAGAAATTTCAGAAGACGAAGAAAAAAAAAATGAAAAAATAATACAAGATTTTACTGATAAAAATATTAAATTAATTGATGACAAAGTTATATCAAAAGAAAAAGATATAATGACAATATGATTGGACCTAAACATGTAGCCATAATAATGGATGGTAATGGCAGATGGGGTTTAAAAAAGAAAAATTCTAGAAACTTAGGTCACAAAAAAGGAATTATAAGAGTAGAAGAAATAATCAAGCAATCAATAAAAAAAAAAATTAAATTTTTAACATTATACACCTTTTCATCAGATAATTGGAAAAGACCAAAAATTGAAACTAATTTTTTATTTACTTTGTTAGAAAATTATATTGATAAAGAGTTTAATAATTTAAAAAAAAAAAATATTAAAATTAAAATTTTAGGTGACATTGGTAAATTTCCTTCAAGCTTAAAAATAAAACTTAGAAAAGTTGAAAAAAATACAAATAATAATACTCTTATACAAATTAATCTTGCTCTTAATTATGGTTCAAGACAAGAATTAGTTAATACTTTTAAGAAAATAAGTATTAACAAAAAAAAAATAATAACAGAAAAATTAATATCAAATAATTTATATACAAAAAATATACCAGATCCTGAAATACTTATTAGAACAGGGAATACCAATAGATTAAGTAACTTCTTATTATGGCAAATAAATTATACAGAAATTTTTTTTGTCAAGAAGCTTTGGCCAGATTTTGGCAAAAATGATTTTAATATAATATTAAATAAATTTAATCGGATAAAAAGAAATTTTGGTGCAATATAGTGAGCAATCTAAATAAAAGGATTTTAACATCATTACCTTTGTCAATATTAGCAGTATATGCCGTATATAATAATGTTATTTTAATTTTGAGTTTGTATATTATTTCAGCAATTCTTATTTTTGAAATTTCAAATATTTTAAAAAATATATTTAAACGAAATAAAATAAATTCGTTTATTTTTTTAAATTTATTTATTTTATATATTTGTTTATTTGCTTTACAAATTTATTTTTTTCTTTCAGGTGAATCCGAAAACAAACAAACAGTTTTTTTATTTATTTTATCAATTTGTATTTTTACAGACATTGGTGGATATATATTTGGCAAAACCTTAAAAGGCAAAAAAATAACATCTATAAGTCCAAACAAAACTTATGCAGGCATGGTTGGATCGTTTGTATGCACGTTGATAATTTCTATAATATTCATAAGATATTTTAATTTATCTATAAATCTAATATTTTTTACTTTTCTAATTTCACTGATTTCACAGTCAGGAGATTTGTTTATTTCATATCTAAAAAGAAAGGCTGATATAAAGGATACTGGAAATTTTTTGCCTGGTCATGGTGGTTTACTTGATAGAATGGACGGAATGATATTTGCAATTCCAATAGGTATAAAAATATTTGTTTTTTTTTAAATAATTATGAAAAAAAAAATACTACTTTTAGGTTCGACTGGCTCCATAGGCAAATCATCTTTAAATATAATTAGAAATTATAAATCTAAACTTAAAATTGTAGCTTTATCGACAAACAAAAATATTAGTTTAATTGTTAAGCAGTCAAAAGAATTTAAAGTAAAAAATCTAATTATAAATGATTTTGAAAGTTATAAAAAAATTTTAAATTTTGGTTTAAATAAAAAAATTAAAATTTTTAACAATATTGATGATTTTTTGAAGATAAATAAAATAAAATTTGATGTCACTATCGTTGGTATATCTGGATTTGATGGTTTGGATCCAACACTAAAAGTAATTCCTTATTCAAAAAATTTATCGAGTGCTAATAAAGAGTCAATAATATGTGGTTGGAAATTTATCAATAACAAGTTAAAAAAATATAAAACTAATTTTATCCCCCTAGACTCAGAACACTTTTCTATTTGGTCTTTAATAAAAAATTCTAATCATAAAATGATCTCAAAAATATATTTAACAGCATCTGGAGGACCTTTTTTAAATAAATCAAAAAGCAAAATTAAAAATGCTAAAGTTTCTGATGTACTTAAGCATCCAAACTGGAATATGGGTCACAAAATATCTGTAGACTCAGCAACTTTGATGAACAAGTTATTTGAACTTATAGAAGCTTCAAAAATATTTAATTTACCGATAAATAAATTTGACGTTATTATCCACCCAAAATCATATGTTCACGCTTTAGTTAATTTTAAAAATGGTCTTTCAAAAATTCTTATTCATGATACACAAATGGAAATACCCATTTTTAATTCAATTTTTGATAAAACAACTGAGTCATATAAAAAAAATAAAGATATAAACTTTAAAAATTTAAATGGTGTAAATTTTATTAAACCATCTAATTTAATTTTTCCATTATTTAAGCTTGTTAAACGATATAAAAGAAAAGATTCATTCTATGAGATAATTCTTGTAACTGTAAATGATTATTTTGTTACAAAATTTCTTAATGGCAATATTAATTTTCAAAAAATGCAAATTAAAATGTTAGAAAAACTTAAAGATCCGTACTTATCAAAATATTACAATAAGTGTCCAAAGAAAATAAATGATATATATATGATTGTTAATAAAATAAAAAATTACCTATATGAAAAAGAATAAACTTTTTAATAAAACAAAATTTTTAGCATTATTATTTGCAATAAAATTTTTCACCATTACAAGTGCATTATCTGAGCAATTAAAAAGTATTGATATTGAAGGTAACGAAAGATTAGCAGATGAAACTATAATATTATTTTCTAACTTAAAAATTGGTGATGATATAGATGCAAATATTATAAATAACACATTTAAAAATCTTTTTCAGACAGATTATTTTAAAGATTTAAAAATTAGATTTAATTCAGGGAAATTGAATATTATCGTAAAAGAAAATCCTATTATTAGCGAAATAAAAATCAAAGGTATAAAAAATAAATCTCTCTTAAAAGAGCTAGAAAAAATTGTACGTAAAACAGAAAAATATCCTTTTATTAACTCGAATATTATGAGTCAAAAAAATCAATTAAACAATATAGTGAGAATAAATGGTTTTTACTTCGCCGATATTAAAACTGAAATTATTAATAACAGCAACAATTCAATAGATTTAGTGTATGATTTTAATTTAGGTAAAAGAGCAAAAATAAATGAAATTATTTTTACTGGCAATAAGGTATTTAAAAGCAGAAAACTTAGAAAAATAATTTTATCTGAGGAAACGCGTGCTTGGAAATTTATAACAAAAAATAAATATTTAAATCCAAATAGAATATCAACAGATGTAAATTTATTAAATAAATTTTATAAAAATAGAGGATATTATAACGTCAAAATTAAATCTTCTTACGCAACTGTTGAGAATAATAAAAATTTTAAATTAATTTTCTCTATTGATTCAGGTGAAAAATTTTATTTTAATGATTTTTTTTTAAATATCACAGATGATTTTGCTGATAAAAACTTTACTAAAATTAATGATTTATTCAAAAAATTAAAAGGTTCTTATTATTCAATAAAATCAATAAATGAAATTAAAAACGAAATTGATAAGATTGCTTTACAAAAAGAATTTGTATTTATAGATGCTAAATTTGAAGAAAATATAATTGACCAAAATAAAATTAATGTCAGTTTTTTTTTAGACCAACTTGATAGATCCTATGTTGACAAAATAAATATCTTCGGTAATTTTATTACAGAGGAAAAAGTAATAAGAAATTCTTTGATTGTTGATGAAGGAGATCCTTACAATAAAATATTATTTGATAAATCAATTAATAACATAAAATCATCAGGAATATTCAAAAAAGTTAAAAGTAAAATCATAAATTCTAAAAATAATAATAACAAAGTCATTAATATAACAGTTGAAGAAAAACCAACAGGTGAAATTTTTGCTGGTGTTGGAACTGGTACAGGTGGTTCATCATTTTCTGCAGGTTTAAAGGAAAAAAATTATTTAGGTAAAGCTATAACACTAGATACAAATTTTGCTTTATCAGATGATGAGGTAAGAGGAAAATTTAGTGTATTAAACCCAAATTTTAGAAATTCTGATAGATCTTTAAATACAACAATTGAGAGCACGGTCTCAGATTTCATGTCAACGAGTGGTTACAAAACTACAAGAACAGGCTTGAGTTTTGGTACGGGATTTGAACAATTCCAAGATGTATATGTTAATTTTGATGTTTCAAATTATTATGAAAAATTAGTAACATCAGACAATGCCTCTGAAATAAAAAAAAAACAAGAAGGTGATTATTTTGAAAATTTATTTTTGTATTCAATCACATTAAATAAACTTAATCAGAACTTTCAGCCAACCGACGGCTTCTTTACTAAATTTACTCAGTCAGTTCCTATTTATTCAGATGATAACTCTTTCGAAAATACTTTAACAGCTTCTAAATATCATTCAATGACAGAAAATTTTCTTTTAGCAGGAAAATTATTTTTAAAAGCAGTTAACTCGATAGATGGAGATGTTAGAGTTTCGAAAAGAGTTTATATACCATCAAGTAGATTGAGAGGATTTGAGTCAGGTAAAGTTGGACCAAAAGACGGCTCTCAGTATATTGGTGGTAATTATGGCGCAGCTATTAATTTCACATCTTCGTTTCCAAATTTTTTTAACGAGTTTGAAAATCTTGATTTTAATTTATTTGTCGATGCAGCTAATTTATGGCATGTAGATTATGATAACACGTTAGACTCTGATAAAATTAGATCTTCAACAGGAGTTGCTGTTGATTGGTTCACAGCTATTGGGCCGTTATCTTTCTCTTATGCGATACCAATTACTGATGCGAGTTCTGATAAAACTGAATCATTTAGATTTCAAATTGGAACATCTTTTTGATGAAATTCATTTTTTTTATTATTTTAACAATTTTTAATTTTAAAACTGCATTTTCAAATGAAAAGATAGCTTTTATTGATTTAAATTATATTATGAATAACTCTTTGGCCGGAA
>CACGTU010000010.1 GCA_902576045.1 uncultured Pelagibacteraceae bacterium
AACAAGAAAGGTTTATTTTCTAATGAACCCTTATTTAAAAAATCTATAAATTTTTCTAGGTCATTTAATAGACTTTTAATTTTATTATTTTGATATTCACTTTCTGTGTGCCAGCTAGTTACATTTTTAAGAGATTTAATTAAACAATCTTTAAAAATATTAAAATCTTTATTTGAAACCTTTTCTATTTGTCTTATTTTTTTTAAAGCAGTTTCTCTTGCAAAGATCCAATTATTCAAAAGTTCTGGGTGATTTACAATAAATGGAGCCATGCCTAACCCTGTTGAATTACCAATGCCTAGATTTCTGCAAATATTTGGGTCTAATTGAACTGCTAAGCCTGGATTTTTATTTTTTGCAATATGATTAACTTGATCAAAAGTAAATTGCCTTACTAAATAAACCAGCATCATTTCCAATCTAAATGGACCTAAAATTTCATCACGGTTTTTTATTCTAAATCTGTCTGCTAAACCAAATTTTCCTGATCCATAAACTGCAGTGGTTCTATATAAATAACCAACTTTAGATAAATTATTCACATCAGGTTGTTGACCATTTGACAAACAATCTACAACATAATTAAAAAGTCTTAATGATTTATTAGCCCTTGAAAGTGTTAATTCTTTGTAAGATAATCTTCCAACTTCCTGTTTTGGAACTTCATTAGCTAATCGATCTATATCCTGATCTGTAGGTATACCATCGTGCAATGTAAATGCAGCATCCCACTTTGTGGCAATTACCCTATCTGATCTTTCCTCATCTTTAATTTCATTTGCAAAACAAATTAAGGAGTAAGTTCTATTATTTTTTGAAAAAGAATATACTGCTCTTCCATATCCGTTTTGGTTTAGATTAAATAAATCTCTTCTATATTCCCAATCTTTAAATTCATTTAAAAAAGATCGTAAGAATGAAAGTTTTGATTGATGAAATGATCCAAGTTTGGATAATTTCATTAAAATTTTTGGGTCTCTTAAATTTACTTCCATTAGTTAATATTTTTATAAAAATTGAACCAATTATTTCCTAAAATATTGTTAATTTCTTCGTCATTAAATCCAATTTTATTTAAACCTTTTTCAATATTATTAAAACCTCTAGCATCTATAAACCAATCTGGTTGATCTGGGAAACCAGGTTTATCTTTGCTCCCTTCACCATAATTTTTTGCCTTAGCCCAAGTTCCATTTCTCATCCATTCGACTATGCTGTCTGGCTGATTTAGACATAAATCAGATCCTATGCCTACATTCTTTGATCCCATTATATCAACTGTTCTAGCCACCATCTCACAAAAGCTATCGAGTTTACAATTAGTACTATCTTTTAAATGATGCGCATACAAAGATAGTCCAAGAATACCCCCACTCTCTGCCAGTTTCTTTAAAACTGTATTAGATTTATTTCTTTTTGCTTCATGCCAAAAAGAAGGATTAGCATGTGTTATCGCTATTGGTTTTTTACTTAAATCAATTGCATCAAGTGTACTTTGCTCAGCAGAATGTGACATATCAATAACTATCCCTACTCTATTCATTTCTTTAATTACTTCTCTTCCAAAGTTTGTAACCCCACTATCATTTTTTTCGTAACAACCAGTGGCCAGCAATGATTGGTTATTGTATGTAAGTTGCATAAATCTACATCCAAATTGATGAACTTTTTCAACTAAATTAATGTCATCTTCTATTGGTGAGCAATTTTGAAAACCAAAAAATACTGCTGTTTTATTTTCTTTTTGGGCTTTAGTTATATCTTCATATGACTTTCCTAAAAATATTAAGTCATTATTTTTATTAAATAACTCATCCCATTCTTTAACTCGATTTAAAAATTCGTCGTAGTCTTCATGGTAAACTACTGTAACATGAATAGCATCTAATCCTGCCTCTCTATTAATTTCAAATATTTCTCTAGACCAATTGCAGTATTGTAAATTGTCAATTCGATAATTCATATGAGTTGATTAAACTTATTACAGTATTTAAACGCTTGTTGATATGTAAATTGAAGACACACATAAATCTATTGAAATTTTGGGGTATTTTGTAATAAATGTAAAAAGTTAAGCAATATAATCTTTAAATGAAAAACAGAAAAAATAACCAGAAAGTTGCTATTGTTATGGGTAGTCAATCAGACTATTCGACAATGCAATTTTGTGAAAAAGTTCTAAAAGTTTTAAAAATAAAATTTGAAACCAAAATTGTATCTGCTCATAGAACACCCGATAGAATGTACCAATTTGCAAGAATGGCAGAAAAAAATGGAATTTCTGTAATTGTTGCAGGAGCTGGTGGATCTGCTCATTTACCTGGAATGATAGCTGCGTTGACAAGCATACCAGTAATTGGAGTACCAATAGAAAGTAAAAAACTTAAAGGTTTGGATAGCTTGTTGTCAATTGCTCAAATGCCAAAAGGTATTCCGGTTGGAACTGTAGCAATTGGTAAAGATGGTGCTATTAATGCTGGTCTATTTGCGGCTTCAATTCTTGCTAGCTCAAATATTCAAATAAAAAAAAATCTTAATAATTGGCGCATAAAGCAATCGAAGTCTGTAACGAAAAAACCTAAATAAATGTCAGATATTACTTTAGGTATAATAGGTGGAGGTCAACTCGGATCCTTATTATCTGTAGCTGCAAATAAATTAAATATTAATACTGTAATCTTTAGTGATGATAAAAATTCTCCAGCAAAAAATTTTACAAAAAATTTTATTTCTGGAAATTATGATGATGAAAAATTGATTAAAGAGTTTTTAAGTAAAGTAAATGTGATTACTTATGAGTTTGAAAATATTCCTTACAAAATATTGAAGAAATTAAATGAAATTAAACCAGTATTACCAAAGCCAGAAATAAATAAATTAATTCAAAATAGATATACTGAAAAAGATTTTCTTAACAAAAATAACATTAGAACAACAAGATATTCTCTAATAAAAGACGAAGATGATATTAAAATAAATGACGGATTAATTCCTGGTTTATTAAAAACTTGTACTTTAGGTTATGATGGAAAAGGACAATTCAAAATTGATAAAACAGAAAATATTAGTTCTGAAATTGATTTTACTAAGGAATATATTCTAGAAAAATTTGTAAAACTAAAAAAAGAGATTTCTGTAATTATCACACGATTTGGTCATCAAAGATATGAAATTTATGAACCAATTGAAAATTTACATGAGGATCAAATTTTAAAACATTCAAAAATTCCTGCTCAAATATCAGAAAAAATTAAAAATCAGGCAACCAATTGGGCAACTATAATTGCTGAAGAGCTCGATTATGTTGGAACGTTATGTGTTGAATATTTTATTGATAATAAAGATAATTTATATGCAAATGAAATAGCCCCTAGAGTTCATAACTCAGGTCATCTAACAATAAATTCTCATAATGTAAGTCAATTTGAAAATCACATTAGAGCTGTATGTGGACTAGAAAAAGTTGAAACAAAAAAAATATATAATGCTAGAATGCTCAATCTAATTGGAAATGATATTGAAGACTATCGTGTGAAAAATTTCAAAGATAATGAGTTTTTTTTTGATTACCAAAAAACTGAAATAAGAGAAAAAAGAAAGATGGGTCATTTCACAATTATTGAAAAAGAGAATTAAATTTTTTGGATTAAAGATAGACTATATTTGGGGTGCTAGTGGTACACCCGACTTCACACAACCTCACACTACTTCACACTAGTTATGCGGATAATTAAAATTTGATTGAAAATAATTCGCATAAAGACTCATCAATTTAAGCTAAAAACTATACCCCAAACTATACCAAGTTGAGATAAATCAACTTAATATAATATCTTTATTCTACTCGTGAATATTCTGACTTAACTCTACGTAAAGGTACGGAGGTTTCAACTGAAGAAACACCATCTATTACAGTAAGTTTTTTTGTTAAAAAATCCTCAAATTCCTCAACATCTTTAACCGCAATTCTAATTAAGTAATCCTTAGCACCTGTCATTAACCAACATTCAACAACTTCAGGAAAATTTAAAATTTTTTTCTCAAATTTATCAAAATTTTTTGATTGTTGTTTTTCTAGGCTTATAAATATAAATGCAGGAAATTTGTAACCAAGTGAAGTTTCATCAATATTTATTGAATAATTTTTAATTATATTATTTTCTTCTAATTGGTTTATTCTTCTTGCGGTAGGAGCAATACTTAAATTTATTTTCTCACTAATATTTTGAAGTGTAGTTTTGCTGTTATTTTTAAGTATTTTTACAATCTTTTTATCAAATTCATCCATATTTTTAATAAATTTTATTAATATTTATAAAATATCTTATAAAATTTACTAATATTCAACTATAAATTAGTAATAATAGAGAAAATTTATTTTTAATTTCATGTAATTAATAATTATATGAATAAATCTAAATCATTTGATCCAATCTGGGTTCCAATTATTTCTCAATATCAAAACACAAAAAATTTAGAGCTAGATGAAAAGCTTATTCAAAAACATATCAATTGGTTAGACCCACATGTAAAACAATTCTTGATATGCGGAACTACAGGGGATGGATGGAATTTAACAGATAAATTAATTTTAAATTGGTTAGATATATTAAATGATAACTCTTTAATCAAAAAAGATAACAAAATATTATTTGGAGCATTTGGAAAAACAACAGAAGATGTTCTAAGACGTGCAGATATCATAGAAAGACATATAGATAAAAATGGATCATCTGCAGGTTTTTTTGGATTAACTTTATGTGCTCCCGTTGATGAAAACATCAAACAAGAAGGAATTATTTCACATTTTAAGCGTATCATTGAAAATACACATTTGCCAATTTCTATCTATCAATTACCTCAAGTAGTAAAATGTAAAATTGAACCTGAAACATTAAAAATATTAAAAGATAATTTTCAAGATAGAATTAAATTATTTAAGGATACTAGTGGTGAAGATGATGTTGTGAATTCTAGAATTAATTTTAATGATTTAATATTTTTAAGAGGAGCAGAAGAAAATTATTTTGATCATTTAAAACCTAATGGGAAATATGATGGATTTTTATTAAGCTCAGCAAATTGTTTTGGTAAAATTTTAAGAGAAATTTATAATAATGTTGCAAAGGGTAATTTTAAAGATGCAGAAAAAATGTCTGAGGAACTAAGCGATATAATTAGAATTTCATTCTCAGAAGGTCAAAAACTAGATTTTGGAAACCCTTTTTCTAATGTAAATAAAGCATTTGCTCATGTCTTAATTAATAAAGATAATCTTAGTTGCAAAACATGTTTTGATAGAAATATACCTAATGAATTTTTAAATGATATGTTTCTATTGCTATCTAAATATAACTTAAGAAAATCCTTATAGGAATTTGTAAAATTTTGTGGGATAACTATACCCAGGACTATACCAGATTGAGATAAATCAAGGTTTGAAGTAGTATGAATAAAGAAAACGCAAGTAAACTGTGGAAACTTATTCAGGAAGCCGGCGATTTATTAGTACGTTTGTTCACTTCTTTTGATACTTCGTAAAAATTTAAAGTTGGTTTTCTACATTCATTTAAAATGTTTGAACCAGAAAGTTCTAAATTTAAATATTTGTTCACATCATTCTCATTTAAAATAACAGGTTGTCTATGATGAATTTCACTAATATTACTTGATGCTTGTTCTGTAATTAAGCAAAACTGTTTATTCTCAAAAATAGCTGCAAAATATATAAGTTTTTTGTCTACTCTTTGAAAATAAAAAGGTGTTTTAATTTTATCTTCCCTTTTCCATTCATAAAACCCATCCGCAATAGCAATACATCTTGAGACATTTATTAATTTTTTAAAAGAGATTTTTTCATCAATTGTTTCAAGTCTTGCATTAGTTTATGGTTTAAAATCCCTCTTTTTTGACCAAGAAGGGATTATTCCCCATGTCAAATTCTCAAGTGTATTTCCATTAATATATTTTTTTATAACTGGAAGTTTTTGATAAGGATGAGCATTATAATTTTCATTATCTTCAACTTGAATTGCAGATTTAACTATTTTCTTTGTTTTTGAAACAGGATTAGTAATTACATATCTACCACACATAATAATTTGTTCTTGGCTTAATTTGTATTTAGATTATATGTTCATCGAAATAATGAAATCAATAGAAAATAACTTTGATGATCCAAAAGTAAATGAGCTTCTTAATAAGCATTTTATTGAATTAAGATCAGTATCTCCAGAGGGAAGTTCTCATGTATTAGACATTCCAGGTCTTAAAGACCCAAGTATTAGATTTTGGAGTTTGTGGGATGAGGAAGAATTAATTGGATGTGGTGCATTAAAAACATTGGAACCTAATCATGGAGAATTTAAATCAATAAGAGTAGCTGACAAATTTAGAAAGCAAAAAATAGGACAAAAAATTGTATCACACTTAATTGACCGTTCTAAACAGCTTGGATTTAAAAAATTAAGTATAGAGACTGGGTCTGGAGAATTTTTTGCACCTGCAAGAAAATTATTTACAAGTTTTGGATTTGAAACTTGTAGACCCTTTGCTCATTACAAAGAAGATATAAATTCCTGTTATTATTCTTTAAATTTATAAAAGTATTTTGAAAAAAGATTTAACATTACCGCATGTGCTTTATGTTGCAAAATTTATATATTTAAAAATTTATGAAATTAAAAACAAAAATAAAGATTTAAGCAACATAGATGCGTTTGAAATATTTATAGGTACAAAAGATTTTGATGAAATAAGCTCAGGTAAATTTCATGAAGATTGGTTTAATAGTTTAATTGATAATAACTATACTGATAAATCTACAGGTAAAAAAATTAATAGCGAGACCATGAAATTGCTTGAAATCCAAAAAAAATCAATGATTAGAGAATTACTTAAAATTCCTAAACTTTATTATGCTAAAAGTCATTTTCCTTTAGAGCTTTCGCAGCGAGCTTTTAATCATCTTTGGCGTGTGTGTGAAAGTTACGAGCTTTGGTGCAAAGAAACCAAACAAGATGATTTGATTTTATTAAATCTTTCCTCTTAATTAATTTTTTTTTTCTTATAAATTAGTTAAAATATATTTATGAGATCCAAGTTCTACGTATTTGTTGACAAAACACTTTTTGATCTAGGTAGACAATTTAAATGGAGTTATTTGCCTCCATTGATGATTTATGTTGCTGCTGGAATATCAGGTTTAACAGGAATAGTTGGTACTTTTTTTGTTAAAGATTATTTAAATCTTTCTGCTGCTTTTTTAGCTGGTCTTGGTTTTTGGGCAGGTATCCCTTGGGCTCTTAAAATGCCACTTGGTCATTTAGTTGATTTAATTTGGAATAAGAAAAACTATATGGTTTTTGTTGGTGCTTCTCTTATCTCCCTTAGCTTATTAATTATGTACGGATTAATTATTCATACTGAGTGGATGTCAACAATTTTGACTGTTGAGACATGGTTTGTAATCAGCGTTTTATTATCTCCAATTGGATACGTAGTTCAAGATGTAGTTGCTGATGCAATGACTGTGGAGGCTGTTCCTCTAGTTGATGATGATGGGGAAAATTTTAGCAGAGATGAGATAAAATTAATGCATACAACCATGCAAACTCTAGGTAGATTTGCAATAATAGGTGGTACAGTTTTAGTTGCTTTAGCTAATGTAATTCTTTTTAAAGGTGTTGACGACTTAGAACAAACAGAAAAAATTTCTTTGTATGGCTCTATATATATTTATGCTCTTATAATACCAATCGTATCAGTAATGGGTATATTTTTGGCTTCATTTCTTAAAAGCCAGAAAAGAAAAAAATTAATTCAAAAAGGATTTTCAGGTTTAGAAGCAGAGATACCAAAAGAAAAAACAGAGATAAATTGGTGGATATTAGGTGGAAGTCTAGTATTTGTTATTTTTACTCTAAGTGTTGGTTCATTTAGATTACCATTTGCTCAAGAGATAGTCTTCCTAGGTTCAATGATAATAATTTTATTCTTAATGAATAAATTAATAAAAGAACTTCCAAAAGATTTAAGATTAACTGTGGTTGGAACGGCTATAATAATATTTATATTTCGTGCTATGCCTGGTCCCGGACCTGGATTATCATGGTTTGAGATAGATGTACTTGAATTTAATGAACAGTTTTTTTCAGTTTTATCGCTAATAGCATCTGTTCTTACTTTGGTTGGTATAATTGTATTAAGGCCATTTATGGCAAATAATTCTATAGCCAAAATAATAATAATTTTATCAATTGCTGGTGCAGTATTATTTTTACCAAGTGTTGGAATGTATTACGGTTTTCATAACTGGACATCATCAATAACTAATGGTGTTGTTGATGCAAAATTTATAGCAATATTTAATACTGCGCTCGAATCGCCTTTGGGACAAGTTTCAATGATACCATTGCTAGCATGGATCGCTAAAAATGCACCTGCTCATTTAAAAGCAACTTTCTTTGCAGTGTTTGCATCTTTTACAAACTTAGCGCTATCTGCAAGTTCATTAGGAACAAAATATTTAAATGAAATATTCACGATCACCCGTGAAGTTAAAGATAAAGTTTCAAATGCTATTTTAACAACGGCAGATTATTCAGAACTAGGTTTATTGCTAATCACAGTGACACTCTTAACTTTACTAATTCCAATAATATTTGTTAATATTATACAAAAAACAAAATTTAAAACTGACGAATGATATTTAAACAATTTTTTGATAATTCCTCATCAACTTATACGTACCTCATTAGTTCTGGGAAAGGTAGAGAGGCATTAATTATTGACCCAGTATTAGAGAATGTTGAAACATATATTAGCTATTTAAAAGAATTAGATCTCAAACTTGTAAAGGTGATAGATACACATATTCATGCGGATCATATTTCAGGCATGGCTGAATTAAGAGATAAAACAAATTGTGTAACTATAATGGGGGACAAAGCACCAGCTAATGTTGTTGCCATGAAAGTTGCTGACAATGAGAATATCAAGATTGAAAATATAAATATTAAAGCACTATTTACACCAGGTCACACGTCTGAAAGCTTTTGTTTTTTGATGAATGATAGGGTTTTTACTGGAGATACTTTATTAATTAAAGGGACAGGCAGAACAGATTTTCAAAATGGAGATGCAAGAGATGCCTATAATTCTATTTTCAATGTTCTATTAAAACTGCCTGAGGACACAAAAGTATATCCTGCGCATGATTATAAAGGAGAAACTGTAAGTACTATCGGTGAAGAAAAAAAATTAAATCCTCGTTTACAAGTCAAATCTGTGGATGAATATGTGAATATTATGAATAATTTAAATTTACCAAACCCAAAAATGATGGATATTGCAGTTCCTGGAAATCTCAGTTTAGGTATCAGTTTAAAAAAACAGAAATTAAGTAACGGTTTAGAAAAAAAAGATTTTTTAAGGAAGATAAAAGATCAAAACAGTTTACTGATAGATTTAAGAGAAAAACAAGAAATTGAAAAAGATGGAAAAATTGAAGGAGGACTTGAAATTCCTTTTACTGATATTAACGAATACATAAAAAATAATAAACAAGATCTTTTGAATAAAAATTTATTATTTTATTGTAGAGTTGGTCATAGATCAGCACTAGCTGTTCAAATTTCGAAAAATTATAATCTTGAAAATAGTCATCACTTAATTGGTGGGATGAAAAACTTAAATTTGTAAAATTTTTTAAACTGACTTAAAGCCAAATTCTAAACAAGCATCAGTCAGTGAATGATGCAAAGATTCTCCAAAACTTCTTAAAGCTAGAACTCTAATAACCTGAGGATTATCAGATATAAAATCTAATGTTATAGTTATTGCGTGGAAAACTGAATTAGAACAGTCCCCCTCTCCTAATTCATTAATGTTTAATGGGGATCCTTTTTTAATTACCTCTCTTGCAAGATTGCCTTCTACCTCAATTATAGTTCTTGAATGAGAAAGATCAGTAATTGCAAAATCTTTATCAGTAAAATCATTTTTAAAGGTATCAAAAATATTTTTTTTATCTGATATAACTAGCCAATTATCTGGTCCCATCCACAATATTCTTGTACTAGAGTTATGTTTTACTTTTAATGGATCAGGTAATCTTAAACCATCTAAGTTCATTTTTGAAACATCAGCTGTGGAATTTTTATACTTAACAATTTGATAAATTATTAAATTTTTAACTTCTTTTAATTTAAGCAACTCATTTTCATTTTTATTTTCATAATCACCAAATGTTCCATGTTTATGAATATTTTGTAATGATGAAATGTATGTCATGATCGAACTCTTTTTCCTTCTGGATCAACATAATGAGATGAAATTATTTCAACCTCTATTGAAGTATTTTTAAGAGGCGAAACTGCAAATAATTTTTTTCCAATCATATTCTTTCCATCATTTACGATTGCAAGAGAAAATGGATTATTATTTTCTACACTCCAGCAAGATGATGAGACATGACCTAGTTTAGGATTTGGAAGTTTTGCCTTTTCATTTTCAACTAAATGGGATCCCTCTGGTATACTGGACTTTCTATCTGTTGGTACTAATCCAACTATTTTTTGCCTATTTTCTAATGTGAATGCCTCTTTATCTAAAGAATTTTTTCCAATGAAATCTTTTTTCTTTGAAACTAATCCATCTAATGAAACATCTTGTGGAATTGTTCTTCCATCTAATTCTGGGCCGGCAACGTGCCCCATTTCAATTCTTAAAGTTGAAAGGGCTTCAGTTCCATATGGTTGATTGTTAAATTCTTGACCAATTTCCATCATTTTTTCCCACATGAACAAACCATAATTTGACTCAACATTAACCTCGTAAGCAAGCTCGCCTGAAAATGAAATTCTAAAAATTCTTGCTGGCACACCAAATAAATTACTTTCGATATAACCCATAAAAGGTAAAGCTTCATTGGAAACATCTAAATCTGGAAATAATTTGGATAACATATCTCTTGATTTAGGACCAGCTATTGCTGCGCCTGCCCATTGTTCTGTTGTAGATACAACATTTACATTTAATTCTGGCCATACAATTTGAAGATAATATTCGAGATGAGATAATACATTTGCGGCTTGTGCTGTTGTCGTAGTCATATGATAATGATTTTCAGAAATCCTTGTTGTAGTACCATCGTCCATTATCATGCCATCTTCTCTCAACATCACTCCATATCTTGCCTTACCAACTGGGAGTTTTAACCAAGCATTTGTGTACACCCTATTTAAAAATTCAGCTGCATCTGGGCCTTTAATATCTATTTTTCCAAGTGTAGTTACATCACATATTCCAACATTCTCTCTTACATTTTTTGCTTCACGCTTTGAAGCCTCTAACAAAGTTTCATTTCCTTGTTTGTAATATCTAGGTCTTTTCCATGCACCTGCATCAACAAACACTGCATTATTTTTTTCATGCCACTCGTGCATTGGTGTTTTTCTAGTTGGCATAAATTCCATACCCACTTCTCTTCCAACAATTGTACCAATAGTAATTGGAGTAAATGGTGGTCTAAAAGTTGTGTGCCCTACTTCGGGTACAATTTTATTTTCGATATTAGAGACCATTTGAAGACCATTAAGGTTACTTGTTCTTCCTTGATCCGTAGCCATACCTAATGTTGTATACCTTTTTACATGCTCGATGGACCTATAACCTTCTCTTAAAGCTATCTCTATATCAGAAACTGCAACGTCATTTTGAAAATCTACAAATCTTTTTGGGTTTTCATTTTTAGGAAGTGGCATACACCAAAATTTGTCATGCACACTGAATTTAGTTTCGGTTACTGTAGGTATTTTGTTCTCATTATTTTTATCAGTTATTTTGCTTGATAATTCTGAACCAGTTTTAAACCCACTTTCAATAGTTTCTTGAAGAGTAAAACTTCCATTTGCAGCACCTATTGTTTTTTCATTTTGTTTAGATTTATCTGGAATAAAAGCATCTATTTTTTCATCAAATTTTAATTTATTTCCAGATTGCGATGCCAAATGAACAGTTGGCGTCCAAAAACCTGAAACACATATACAATCACAATTAATTGTTTCGGTACTTTCAAAAGATTTTTTATCTTTAGTCAATTTACCTATTTTTGCTGATTTTACTTTTTTGTATCCATTTGCAACAATTACACCGTAAGAAAATTTTATTTGAATACCTTTATTTTTTGCTTCTTGTACAACCTCAGAGTCGTGCTCTTCTCTTGTATCTAATATTATTGGTTCAACGTTATTTTTCTTAAATTCAAAAGCAGTTTCATAAGCACTATCGTTATTGGTAAATATAATTGGTTTTCTTCCAACTAAAACGCCATATACTTTCATATATTCTTTAGCTGCTGATGATAAAACTACGCCAGGTGTATCATTGTTTCCAAAAACAATTGGTCGTTCTATTGATCCTGTTGATAAAATAGTCTCTTTAGCTCTAATATACCAAAGTCTTTGTCTTGGAGTATATTTTGATTTATTTGATAAGTGGTCGCCTACTCTTTCAAACATAACCATCATATTATGATCGTAATAACCAAATACTTGAGATCTATTTTTTAATGTCACGTTTGGCATTGTTTTTAGCTCAGATATGATTTTTTCAGACCAGTCTTTTCCGGACATATTGTCTATACTAACGTCATCGGTTAATAAGGTTCCGCCATATCTCGGTTTATCTTCAGCAAGAATTACTTTTGCTCCATTTTTTGCTGCAGCATAAGCACTTGCTAACCCGGAGGGTCCTGAGCCAGTTACTAATAGATCGCAATATTCAAATTTATGTTCATATCGTTCTTTATCTTTTTCTAAAGAAGCAACACCTAATCCAGCTGCTTTACGAATAAATGGTTCATAAACTTTATACCAAAAACTTTTTGGCCACATAAATGTTTTATAATAAAACCCTGCTGGGAAAAATCTTTTTAGAAAATTGTTTATCGCTCCAATGTCAAATTCAACTGATGGCCAACAATTTTGGCTAGTTGCCGACAATCCCTCTACTAATTCAATTTCGGTTGCATTTATGTTTGGTTCTGAATGTCCATTGATTGTAACTTGAAGTTTGGCATTTGGTTCATCAACTCCTGCTCCAATAAAACCTCTTGGTCTATGATATTTAAAACTTCTTCCTACTAAGTGAACTCCATTTGCAAGTAATGCCGAAGCTAGAGTATCTCCCTCATAACCTTGATATGATTTTCCATTAAAGTTAAATGTAATTACTTTATCTCTATTTATGAGCCCAATATTATTTAACCTGTGTGATTGTCTCATACTATTTCTTCACTCATTTTAGCTGTTTTAAATATTTCATGCGTTGCAGTATCTCTTTGAACTTTAAACCATTGCCTACATCCTGAGATATGATGCCAAAGTTCAATGTGTTTTCCTCTTGGACTTTTTCTCATATAAACAAAATTATCCCATTCCTCTTTTGAAACTTCTCTGTTAATTTCTGGTCTCTTAACTGTTGCATCTCCACCATAAGCAAACTCTTTTTGCGCTCTTAATCCACAGAATGGACAATTAATATGTAGCATAAATTATGAGATCCAAGTTTTAGTGCCTAAGCCTTTTTCGTCTAAAAGATATCCATTTGAAAATCTATTTAATGTAAGATCAGCATTTAATTCATGAAGTCTATCTTGGGCAATAGTATGGGCAAAAGTCCATCCTGAAACAGGAGTTGATTTAAAACCACCATAACACCATCCACAATTTAAATATAATCCCTCAATATGTGTTTTGTCTATTATTGGTGAACCATCCATAGACATATCCATTATACCACCCCATGTTCTAAGCATTTTAAGTCTACTTAAGAAAGGAAATAACGCTAACCCACCAGTTAAAACATGCTGAATAGTTGGCAGATTACCTCTTTGAGCATAACTATTATAACCATCAAGATCTCCTCCCATAACCATTTCGCCTTTATCAGATTGACTTATGTAGAAATGTCCAGCTCCAAATGTAACAACTCCATCTAATACAGGTTTAACTGGTTCAGAAACACATGCTTGTAGTAAATGTGTTTCAATTGGCAGTGTCATATTTAATTTTTCTGCAAGAATATTTGTGCTTCCTGCAACACATAGGCCAACTTTCTTGGCTTTAATAACACCTTTAGAAGTTCTTACTCCTTTAATTTTTCCACCTTCAACATCAAATCCCTCTACTTCACAATGTTGTATAATATCAACGCCCATACTATCTGCTTGTCTTGCATATCCCCAAGCCACACCATCGTGTCTCGCAGTCCCAGCACTTGGCTGCATTAGTCCTCCAAAAATAGGAAATCTCACTTCATCTGAAAAATCTGCCATTGGAATTAATTTTTTAACTTCATCTCTATTTAAAAGCTTTGCATCAATTCCATTTAATCTCATAGAATTTCCTCTTCTTGCATAAGCATTCATTTGTGCATCAGAGTGAGCTAAATTAATTATTCCTCTTGGAGAAAACATCACATTAAAATTTAGTTCCTGGCTAAGATTTCTCCATAAGTCCATACCAAATTCATTAAATCTTGCATTAGCATCATACATAAAGTTTGATCTAATTATTGTAGTGTTTCGACCAACATTTCCTCCGCCTATCCAACCTTTTTCAATTACTGCTACATTTGTAATTTTATGTTCTTTTGCAAGATAGTATGCCGTTGCCAGTCCATGTCCTCCACCACCAATTATGACTACATCATATTCACTTTTTGGTGTTGGATCTTTCCAGGCAACTTCCCAGTTTTGATGATCTGAAAATGCGTTTTTAATTAAACTAAAAACAGAATATTTTTGCATGGTTGGATTTTACAGTAAGAAATTCATATTTTTCTTATTTTTTATATATATATTTTTTAGAAGTTTAAAAACCAAATAAATTAGAAGTTTAAAAACCTTACAAAAAAGGATAAGAATTCTCCACGTTTAACTAACCAATAAAATATTCTTATGCCAAAAACTGATATCCAAATAGCCAGGGAAGCTAAAATGAAACCCATAGATGAAATTTTAGCTAAAATAAATGTACCTGATGAACCAAATGCTTTTAGTCCAATGGGAAGACATATCGCAAAAATAAATTTAGGGTATCTAGATCAGCTCAAAGATAAAAAAAATGGAAAATTAATTTTAGTAACTGCGATAACTCCCACTCCTGCTGGTGAGGGTAAAACGACAACTTCTGTAGGCTTAAGTGATGGATTGAATAAAATTGGAAAAAAATCAATTGTATGTCTGAGGGAACCAAGTCTTGGTCCTTCCTTTGGATTAAAAGGCGGTGCAGCTGGTGGAGGATATGCTCAAGTTGTGCCAATGGAACAAATTAATTTACATTTTACTGGTGATTTTCATGCAATTACCTCAGCTCATAATTTATTATCAGCTCTTATTGATAACCATATTTATTGGGGAAATAAATTAAATATAGATGTGAGAAGAGTTTCTTGGAGAAGAATCATGGACATGAATGACAGATCTTTAAGATCAATCATTGTTGATCTTGGGGGTGTAGCTAATGGGTATCCTCGTCAAGATAGTTTTGATATTACCGTTGCTTCAGAACTGATGGCAATATTCTGTTTAGCAACAGATTTAAAAGATTTAGAAAAAAGAATTTCTAATATAACGATTGGGTATACAAGAGATAAAACGCCCATCTATGCTAAGGATTTAAATGCACATGGTCCGATGACTGTGTTATTAAAAGAGGCAATTAGACCAAATGTAACTCAAACTTTAGAGAATAACCCAGCCATAATTCATGGTGGTCCTTTTGCTAATATTGCTCATGGATGTAATTCTGTAATAGCCACAAAAGCTGGGTTAAAATTAGCAGACTATGTCGTTACTGAAGCTGGATTTGGCGCAGATCTTGGAGCAGAAAAGTTTTTAAATATAAAGTGTAGAAAATCTGGTATTAAACCTGATTGTGTAGTCATTGTTGCAACAATTAGAGCTCTTAAAATGCATGGTGGTATTACAAAAGATGAATTAAAAAATGAAAATGTTAAAGCATTAAAAAAAGGATTGGTTAACCTTGAAAGACACATAAATAATACAAGAAAATTTGGCATACCAGTTACAATAGCAGTTAATCATTTTATTACAGATACAGAGAAAGAAATGAAAACATTGTTAGATTTCTGCAAAACTCAAGGTGTAAAAGCATCTAAATGCACACATTGGAGTAATGGAAGCGAAGGAACAAAAGAACTTGCAAATAATGTTGTAAAAATTTGTGAAGATAACCAAGATACATTTAAATATTTATACGAAGATAAATTATCTTTATTCAAAAAAATTGAGAAAATCGCTCAAGAAATTTATCACGCAAGTGAAGTAGTCGCTGATACAAAAGTTAGACAACAATTAAAAGAATTTGAAGAAAAAGGTTATGGTAATCTTCCTGTGTGTATCGCTAAAACTCAATATAGTTTTTCAACAGACCCAAATTTGAAAGGTGCACCAACAGGTCATGTGCTACCAGTTCGAGAAGTTCGTTTGTCATCTGGTGCTGAATTTGTTGTCGTTGTTTGTGGAGAAATAATGACAATGCCTGGATTGCCAAGAGTGCCAGCTGCAGATTCGATTAAACTAAATGATGAAGGTGAGATTGAAGGACTGTTTTAATATTAGCACATTAAATATTTATTTTTAGATCAATAAATTTTAACCAATTTTCTAACTCTCTCATTCGAGCATCAAGTTTAGAAACTTTAATTTCATCCTCAATTATTTTAACATGATTATCAATCTCATTTTGGTCTTTAAAAGCTTTATTATTAAGAAGTCTCTCTGTTCTAAAGTGTATCAAGCTAACCATTTTTTCATATGAAATTTCAGGATGATATTGAATTCCCCAAATATTACTTATACCCGCTTTAAAAGATACACCCATCACTTTATTAATTGAATTTGAAGCTAGTAATATTGAATTTGCAGGTAACGTTACAACCTCGTCAAAGTTGAATGCCGGAGTATTAAATATTTTGTTTTTATTTTTATAGATATTATGTTTCAAGCCCTCTTCATTAATTTCAATATCATGTGCAATACCTCTGTGAGCTCCCCTTTCACATCTTTTCACTTCGCCGCCAGCAACAGTAACAGCAACCTGCATACCCCAACAAATAGCTAAAATGTTTTTAATATTATTTTGACATTCTCTCATAAAATCAAGTTGTCTCCTTATTTCAGGAGTATCATTATAAATATTTAGACTACTGCCTCCCCATATCATTCCATCGTATTTATTTAAATTTTTTACAACATCAGATACATTTGAATCTGAAGAAGGATTCACGACATCTATTTCTAAATCTTTTGTAAAGTAGTTAATACTGTCCTTTAAGCTTTCTGTGTGTGTTTTAATACCACCATCAGTAAAACTCTGATTTTCCTCTCTTAGATTACCCTCTACTATTAATATTTTTTTCACTTTAAAAACTTAATTACCAATCAATTATTAATTTTTTGTTATTACAAATTGCTTCAAGCATACAAAAAAGCAATGGAAAATCTTTTTTATCAAATTCTTTGAGTATTTTTGGACCAATTTCAAAAGCTAGATCTGCTCCTTCAACTGTTGTTTCTTTCATGTGATTTTCTTTAGCATCTTTATAAAGCAATCCTTTGCCAAGATAATGACCCATCATGCTATTTCTCCCACCTGCAGCACTTACGTGTAAATCGCCTAGTCCAGCTAGTCCAAAAACTGTTTCCTCTTTACCTTTTAGTTTTTTTGTCAACTTTTTCATTTCCGATAATGATTTGTAAACTAATGAAGCAGCTGTGTTTAAGTAATATTTTTTTTTAATTTTATCATCTAAATTTTCACCACTTAAACCTTCTGATGCCCCAATCAACATTGAATAAATATTTTTTGTAGCTGCGCACACTTCTACTCCAATAAGATCATCAGTAAATTCAGTTGAATAATAACTTGTTGAAATTATTTTTCCTATTTCTTTTACTATTTCAATATTGTTATTAGCTAAAACCACACTGCTTTTAATTCTATTAGCTAAACCATTTGCAAGGCATGGTCCACCTACAGCTGATATCTTTGGATTAGAAGCACCTTTTAACTTTAAAATTTTTTCTAATTTGTCTGCTAATGTTTCAAATTTATTTTCAATTACAGCTAAACCTTTTGTAAGTAGTAATATATTTGTGTTTTCATTATAAAATTTTGAAACTTCGTCACCTATCCACTCTATGCCCTTCGAACTTACCCCGACAACAATTAGATCTATATTGTCTTTCATTTTATCATCAAACTCAGAAAATTTTATAACTTTAACATTCTTTGGTAGTTTGCAATTTAATACTGGGTGTTGATTTTTATTATTATTTATCTGATCTATTATTTTATCCTCTAAAAAGGAGCCAACTAAAAAAACTTCATTAGAATTGTCAGCACAAGGAATTGAAAAAGCGGATCCCATTGCACCAGCACCAATAATAACGATTTTCTTCATAAAATTATTATACGTACCTGAATACAAAAATAGCAAATATGAATGATAGTATGGTTGCTACCCATAACATTGGTCCTATTAATCCAAGCCAGCCAAGATGGATATACGCGGCACTAAGAAGAGATAAAAATAATCGATCTCCTCTAGTGGTATCGAGACCTAAAATTCCTTTTCTTGGACTGCCGCCAGGTTTTTTTTTCTCCCAAACAGTCATGGCTATCAAACAACAAGCTATAAAAATAAAGAAAGCTGCTGTCTGCCACGTCCATGCCATCCATGTTATAAATTCAAAATCAAAAAAACCTTTTTCTTGGGTTTTTGCAACAGAGTCCCAAGAATTAGCAGCATATAACTTAGTAAAAATCATACTCTTCCTAATGCAAATCCTTTAGCAATATAATTTCTAACAAAGTAAATTACTATTGCTCCAGGAACTATTGTTAGACTTCCAGCGGCTGCTAGTAAACCTAGCTCATATCCTGAGGTACTAGCTGTTCGTGTCATCGTAGCAGCAATAGGTTTTGCGGCTACTGCTGTCAATGTTTTTGCAAGTAAAAGTTCAACCCATGAAAACATAAAACAGAAAAACATTGTAATTCCAATACCTGCAGTGATTGTTGGTATAAAAATTTTAAAGAAAAATTTCCAAAAAGAATAACCATCAACATACGCAGTTTCATCTAACTCCTTTGGAACAGCTGACATAAATCCCTCTAATATCCAAACTGCAAGAGGAATGTTAAATAAGCAGTGAGATAAGGCTACGGCTACATGTGTATCAAACAAATTAACTGAAGAATAAAATTGAAAGAATGGTAATGCAAAAACCGCTGGTGGCGCCATTCTATTTGTAAGTAGCCAGAAAAACAAATGTTTATCACCTAAAAATTTATATCTCGAAAATGCATAAGCAGCGGGAAGTGCTGCGGCGACTGATATAACTGTATTTAAGACTACATAATAAATTGAATTTAAATATCCAGTGTACCAAGTGCTATCCGTAAATATTTTTTTATAATTCTCTAATGTAAATTCATTTGGCCAAAGAGTGTATGTATTAATAATTTCTGTTGTTGTTTTAAAAGACATATTTAACAACCAATAAATTGGTAGCATTAAAAAAATTATGTATAAAGTTGGAACTATCCATTTATATTTTTTCACGATTGACCCTCATTTTTCATCATTAAATTATAAAAAACCCAACAAACTGTAAGAACTATAAAAAAATAAATTAAGGACATAGCTGCTGCTGGACCTAAATCAAATTGACCAAGTGCCATTTTAACTAAGTCAATTGATAAAAAAGCTGTTGCATTTCCTGGACCACCCCCAGTTAACACAAATGGTTCTGTGTAAATCATAAAACTATCCATAAAACGTAGAAGTATTGCAATTGTTAAAACTTTCTTCATTTTAGGTAATTCAATATGTCTAAACACTGACCATCTACTAGCACCGTCAATTTCTGCTGCTTGGTAATATGCAGGTTGAATTGATCTTAGGCCCGCATAAGACAATAGAACTACAAGTGAAGTCCAATGCCAAACATCCATCAAAACAGTTGTAAACCATGCATCACCACTTTGTTGCGTGAAATTGTAATCAAAGCCTAATGCATTTAGTGAGTGTCCTAAAAAGCCAATGTCAGGTAATGCAAAAATATTCCACATTGCACCTACTACATTCCAAGGTATTAAAAGTGGCATAGACATTAGTACTAAACAAACTGATACCCCAATTCCTTCCTTTGGCATTGTTAATGCAATGAAAATTCCAAGTGGAATTTGTATAAATAATATTATGAGCGTAAATAAAATTTGTCTTCCTAAGGCAGCATGAAACCTATCTGAAAGAAGTATTTGTTTAAACCATCTAGTTCCCTCCCACATAAAGACATTATTGCCAAAAGTCTCTTGAAAAGCATAATTAACAACTGTCATTAATGGAATGATGGCGTTAAAAGCAACTAATACAAAAACCGGTATTACGAAGAGCCAAGCTTTTTGATTTACTGTTTTATTCATTATTCAATTATCCAATTATCTCCATACACATACGTATAATCTTTTTTAAAGTTTAAAAATGCAGATCCAGTTGGAATATTATCTGAACTTTTTGCTATTACTTTTATTTTTCCACTTTCACTTTCAGTATCAATTATCTTATGTCTTCCTGTGTTACTTACCTTAAGTATCTTTACAGGCAAACCTCTTTCATTAAATTCAATAAATTCTGGTCTAATTCCGACTTCAGTTTTAGAAAAACTTTTATCTTTAATATCTATTTTGGTTTCAATTTTATTACCATTTATAGAAATTGCACCATTATCTATTTTACATGGCAGAATATTCATGCCTGGAGATCCTATAAAATGACCAACAAAAGTATGTCGAGGTTTCTCAAATAATTCCACAGGTGTTCCAATCTGAACAATTTCAGCCTCATGCATTACTACAACTTGATCGGCAAATGTAAGTGCCTCTGTCTGATCATGTGTGACATAAATCATTGTTCTATTAATCTTTTGATGTAGTTCTTTTAATTTTGATCTTAAGATCCATTTTAAATGTGGATCAATCACTGTTAGGGGTTCATCAAACATAATTACATTCACATCTGATCTAACAAGACCTCTTCCAAGAGAAATTTTTTGTTTGCCATCAGCTGTTAAACCAGATGCTCTGTTATGGAGTGTTGAAGTAAGTTCAAGCATCTCTGCAATTTCTTCTACTTTCTGTTTTATTTCCTGTTCGGATATACCTCTATTTTTCAATGGGAATGCGAGATTATCAAAAACAGTCATCGTGTCGTAGATAACTGGAAATTGGAAAATTTGAGCAATATTTCTTTCAACAGGATTTTTATTTGTAACATCCTCACCATTAAATAATATTTGACCTTCTGTTGGATTAATTAATCCTGAAATTATGTTTAACAAAGTTGTTTTTCCACAACCAGATGGACCTAAAAGTGCATAGGCTCCACCGTCGTTCCAATCAATATTTACATCACGAAGTGCCCAGTCCTCTTTATTAACTTGAGAACTTAAATAACTATGGCTTAAATTTTTGAGTGAAATCTTAGACATTGTTTACCAATTTATTAGATTCATCAAAATATAAAAACTCGTCTGAATTCATAAATAATTTAGTTTGCTCACCAACATTTTTTTGATGGATTCCATTTGATAAGGATACCCAATTTAAATCTCCATTAGTGAAGTGAATTAAACTTTCAGAACCACTCAGCTCTGAGATTAAGACTTTTCCAGAAATTTCTAAGGAGTTTGAGCCTTCTTTGTATGTGGTGATATTGTGTGGTCTTATCCCGACTTTATATTCACCATCTTTAAGTTTTGAATTTATCTTCCAACTCACATCATCAGAAATTAGTGAACAAACATCACCTTGCTTTTTAATTTTAGCAATATTCATCGGTGGATCACTAAATACCTGAGCTGATTGTAAGCTATTTGGTTGATTATAAACTTCTAAAGTTTTTCCATGTTGAACAATTTTTCCCTCAAGTAAAGTTGCAGTGTAACCTCCAATTAGTAATGCATCTGAAGGTTCTGTGGTTGCATATACAACTATACAATCCCTATCTTCAAATAATTTTGGCAACTCTTCTCTTAACTCTTCTCTTAATTTAAAATCTAAATTTGCCAGAGGTTCATCTAATAGAATTAAATCAGAATCTTTTACCAAAGCTCTGGCAAGTGCTGTCCTTTGCTGTTGACCTCCTGAAAGTTCATTTGGTCTTTTATTTAACATTGGAGAAAGTTTTAGTAATTCAGCAACTTTCCCAACTCTGTTTTTAATTTCATTGCTGTCAACTCCCGTAATTTTTAATGGAGATGCAATATTATCATAAACGTTAAAGTTCGGATAATTGATGAACTGTTGGTAAACCATCGAGACATTTCTTTTTTGAACTTTTACACCAGTTACATTTTTTTCGTTGAACCAAATTTCTCCATTTGTTGGCTTATCTAATCCAGCCATAATTTGCATGAGCGTAGTTTTGCCTGCTAAGGTTGATCCAAGAAGTACGTTGATAGTATTTTTTTCTAATTTTAAATTAGTTTCATAAATATGAGTTTCTTGTCCAATTTTTTTTTCAACATTTCTTAATTCTAAACTCATAATTTTATTTTGAATTTTAACGAAAGAAGGACGTCATATAAGACGTCCTTCTTTTTAATTTGAAAGTATTTTCAAAATAAAACTAGTTCCAAGCTTTTTCGTAAGGAACAGTTTTACCTTGAGGTTTTTCATTACGTTTTGCTTTTGGTGATCCAGGTTGGTCTAACCAATATTTTGCTCCTTTTGGTTCAGACAATCTAGGTCCACATCCACCATACGTATTGTTAGCTTTATCTGCAGCTTCCATACGGGACATTACTAAGTTCATCTCTTCTGCAAGACGATCCATAGCTTCCTGAGGACTAAAAGCACCAGAGTTTACATCTCCAATTTGTTGCCACCATATTTGTGCAAGTTTCGGATAATCCGGAACATTGATACCTGTAGGTGACCACAATACTCTATTAGGTGATCTGTAGAATTCTACTAATCCACCTAATTTTGGAGCTCTCTCTGTGAATGATTTATGATTAATATCACTATCTCTTATAATAGTTAAACCTACGTGGCTTTTCTTAAGAGATACAGTTTTTGAGACAACGAACTGAGCATATAACCATGCAGCTTTTCTTCTATCAACTGGTGTAGACTTAAATAAAGTCCATGATCCAGCATCTTGATATCCAAGCTTCATACCTTCATCCCAGTAAGGACCTTTTGGTGAAGGACCCATTCTCCATAAAGGATTTCCATTGTCATCAACTGTTTTATTTCCAGAACTCTTAGGCGCTACCATTGATGCAGTAAACGCTGTGTACCAGAAGATCTGTTGAGCAACATTACCAGACGATAATGCAGGTAGTGATTGATAAAAGTCCATACTAGCAGCTCCTGGAGGCGCATATGATCTTAACCACTCATCCCATTTTCTAATTGCGTAAACTGCTGCTGGTCCATTAGCTGCTCCACCTCTTGCAACATCAGCGCCAACTGGATTACAAGTTCCAGATTCCATTCTAATACCCCATTCATCAACAGGTACACCATTAGGTTTTCCAACAGAACCTGCGCCAGCCATTGATAGCCACGCATCAGTCATTCTCCAACCTAAGTCAGGAGCTCTTTTACCATAATCCATGTGTCCGTATACTCTAACACCATCGATTTCTTTTACATCGTTAGTGAAATATTCTGCAATGTCTTCATAAGCAGACCAGTTAACTGGTACACCTAAATCATAACCATATTTCTTTTTAAATCCTGCTTTAATATCAGCTCTATCAAACCAATCTTTTCTAAACCAATAAAGGTTTGCAAATTGTTGATCTGGAAGTTGATATAATTTTCCATCAGGACCAGTTGTAAATGATTTTCCAATGAAATCATCGATATCTAATGTAGGCAATGTAACCGCTTTACCTTCACCAGCCATCCAATCAGTCAGGTTAACTGCAAGTTGAAGTCTTGAGTGCGTACCAATTAAATCAGAGTCATTGATATATGCATCATACAAGTTTCTTCCTGTTTGCATTTGTGTTTGTACAGCTTGTACTACTTCACCTTCACCAAGTAACTGGTGGTTAACTTTGATCCCAGTGATTTCTTCAAAAGCTTTAGTTAATGTTTTAGACTCATATTCGTGAGTTGGAATAGTTTCTGATAATACATTTATTTCCATACCTTTAAAAGGTTTGGCTGCATCATGAAACCATTTAAGTTCTTTCTCTCTTTGTTTAGATGAAAGAGTTGAAAGTTTAAACTCACCATTTGACCATTTCTTAACTGCAGCCATATGGCCATCAGCATAAGAGTTTGTGGTGAATGAGAATAAAGCAACAAAAGCTAAGATTGTTTTAAATGATCGTATCATTTTATTTTCCCCTCTTGTGTTTATTGAAGGTAAAATGTAACAAAAATTACTAAGTGCTGTAAAGATTAAATATATAATTGAATCAATTCTAAGTTGAATTATGTTATCAAAGTTCTTTTAATTGCTTTCTGCCATCCAAAAATTAAATTTCTTCTATCTTTGTTTTTTATTTTTGGAGAAAATTTTTTATCTAAAGACCAATTTTTTGAAATGTCGCTTAGAGATTTGTAAACTCCAATTTTTAAACCTGCCATAAAGGCAGCACCTAATGCGGTTGTTTCGTCAACTTTTGGTCTTAAAACTTTTACATTAATTATGTCTGATAAAAATTGTGAAAACCAATTATTTTTTACCATACCTCCATCTACTCTGACTATTTTTGGACGAAGCCCATCATTTTTCATTGCTTCAAATAAATCATATGTTTGATATCCAACAGACTCTACTGTTGCTCTTACAATTTCGCTTATTCCAGTGTCTCTTGTTAAACCACTTAAAACACCTCTAGATTTTGCATTCCAATATGGTGTTCCAAGGCCTGTAAAAGCTGGAACCAGATAAACGCCATGATTATCTTTTAATTTTTTTATTATTTTTTCTGAGTCTGCTGCCTTTTTTAAAAATTTAATTTTATCTCTTAACCACTGAACGCCTGCCCCTGCTATGAATATTGACCCTTCAAGTGCATAGGTTGTTTTTCCGTTAATTCTATATCCAATTGTTGTTAGTAATCTGTTTTTGGAATAAATAATTTTACTTCCAGTATTAAGCAAAACAAATGCTCCAGTCCCATAAGTACTTTTTAATGATCCTGGTTCAAAACAACATTGTCCAATTGTTGCAGATTGTTGATCTCCCACCATTCCAGTAACAGAATACGACTCGCCTGTAATCTTTGGGTCTGTGTGACCAAAATCATCAGAACTATCCTTTACCTCAGGAAGTATATGACTTGGAATTTTTAAAATATCTAATATTTGTTTATCCCACTTGTTTGTTGCTATATTAAATAGCATAGTTCTACTTGCATTTGTTGCATCTGTGAAATGATTGGTTCCTCCCGTTAATCTCCAAAGTAAAAAGCAATCTACTGTTCCAAATAACAATCTTTTTTGTTTAATAAGTTGTTTTGCTTTTGGAACATTATCTATGATCCATTTAATTTTTGTTGCTGAGAAATAAGCATCGATTAATAAACCAGTTTTATTATAAATTAACGTTTCTTTTTTTTGCTTTATAAGTTTATTACAATATTCAACTGCCCTTCTATCTTGCCAGACTATTGCATTGTAAATAGCCTTTCCGGTATGCTTATCCCAAAGTATTGTTGTTTCTCTTTGGTTTGTTATTCCAATTGTTAAAATCTTTCCTTTAAGTGATTTACTTTTTTGAATAACTTTTTTTAAAACTTTTTGAGTTGTAGACCAAATCTCTTCTGGATTATGTTCTACCCATCCATCTTTTGGAAAGTATTGAGTAAACTCTAGCTGTGACACAAAAACTGGTTTCCCTTTTAAATCAAATAAAATTGCTCTACTAGAGGTAGTACCTTGGTCAATAGATACAATAAATTTTCTCATATTTATTAATAGTCTAATATTTTTTTCTATTATTTAATATAAATTTTATTCCAAAGTTTAATTTATTTATGATTTAATTTTTCATGATTTGTTAGTAAAATTATTTTATAAATTTTATTCAGTGGAGAATTTTAGATGAAAAAAGTAGCAATTATTGGTGCAGGTCCTTGTGGCCTTTCAATGTTAAGAGCATTTGAACATTTAGAAAAGAAGGGTGAAAAAATTCCAGAAATAGTTTGTTTTGATAAACAAGAAGATTGGGGAGGTCTTTGGAATTATAGTTGGAGAACTGGTTCTGATCAATATGGAGACCCTGTTCCAAACAGTATGTATAGGTATTTATGGTCAAATGGACCAAAAGAATGTTTAGAGTTTGCTGATTACTCTTTTGATGAACATTTTGGAAAACCTATTCCATCTTTTCCACCAAGAGAAGTTTTACAAGATTATATAATTGGAAGAGTAAGTCAGGGTAATTTAAAAAGTAAAATTAAATTTAACACTAGAGTGTTAAATACATCATTTAAAAATGATAAATTTGAAGTAAGTTTTCAAGATAAGGTCAATGATAAAATACAAACTGATGAGTTTGATTATGTTGTGGTATCAACTGGTCATTTTTCAGTTCCATTTATACCTGAATACAAAGGTATGAAATCATTTCCAGGAAGAATTATGCACTCGCATGATTTTAGAGATGCAGAAGAGTTCAGAGGAAAGAATGTTATTGTATTAGGCAGTAGTTACTCAGCTGAAGATGTTGCTTTACAATGTAATAAGTATGGAGCTAAAAGTGTAACTATAGGCTACAGACATAACCCAATGGGATTTAAATGGCCTGAAGGAATGAAAGAAGTCTTTTATCTAGATCGTCTTGAGGGAAAAAAAGCAATTTTTAAAGATGGTACGGAACAAGAAGCTGATGCTATAATTTTATGTACAGGATATCTTCACCATTTTCCTTTTTTAGAGGAAAGTCTTAAACTTAAAACTCACAACAGGCTTTATCCTCCAAAACTTTACAAAGGTGTTGTGTGGCAAGATAATCATAAACTTCTTTATCTTGGTATGCAGGACCAGTTTCATACTTTTAATATGTTTGATTGCCAAGCATGGTATGCAAGAGATGTGATAATGGGTAAAATTAAAATGCCAAGTGACAGTGAAATCGATGATGATATTAAAAAATGGGTTGAGATGGAGGAAAAATTAGAAAATCCAGATCAAATGATCGATTTTCAAACAGAGTACACTAAAGAGCTTCATGAAATGAGTGATTATCCACAAATTGATTTTGAGTTAATTAGAAAACATTTTAAAGAATGGGAGCACCATAAAGTTGAAGATATTTTAACTTATAGAAATAAATCATTTTCATCGCCTGTTACAGGTTCTGTTGCACCAATTCATCATACACCTTGGGAAACGGCAATGGATGACTCTTTAAAAACTTTTTTAAATAAATAAAAAAAGATTTTTAAACAAAGTTATTATATTTGATTTTTATCTTTTCTAAAAAAAGGAATTAAAAATACAAAACAGGCAAATAAAAAAAATAAACTTCCAAACATTGCCCAAAAACTACCAATACTTGATATTACAAACCCTATTGCTGAAACTATAAACAATATCCATCCAATTAAGTTGATAGTCTGATTTTTCATATTTGGATTAATCTATTCCTAGATGTTTTTTTCTTTTTCCAACGTAAGTTCTTATTAGATTGTCAAAGATCAATCCAATAAAGGCAACACAAATTCCTAAAGTAAGACCTATTCCTGCTCCATTTTTATCTGATAAAGCTTTTAAAATATATTGTCCTAAATCTTCTGTCCCAATAAAGGCTCCAATAATTACCATGAATAACGCAAAAACAATTGTTTGATTTAAGCCAAGCATCATGTGCGGGAAGGCTAAAGGAAATTCAATTTTAGTTAACCTTTGAAATTTATTTACACCTGACATAGTTGCAGCATCGTGTAATCCTGCGGGTACACTTCTTAATCCTTCAATTGTGTATCTTGTTGCAGGAATAGTCGCGTAAACTATCACGGCGATTAGTACTGATGTATCTGTAATACCAAACAACATCATCACAGGAATTAAATATACAAATGAAGGGAAAGTTTGAAAAATATCACAAACTCCTAACATAAACTTTGCTGAATTTTTGTTTTGAAAACATAGAGTTCCAACTGTAAAACCAATTATGCAAGATATAATTACACCAAATGTTGCCATGTAAGTTGTAACTAGAGCTCTATCCCACCATGGACTTAGAGCAATAAATAACGTTAAGGCGCACACAACTAAAGCTGAACGAATTCCACCTATTAAGTAACCTGCTCCAACCACAAGTACTAAAGTAGCAACCGCTGGCATTCTTAAATATAAAGCTCTCATTGGTTGAAGAACATCCTGAATTAACCATGTGTTGAAAGCTTTGATGTAAACAAAGAAAGTTTCAAAAATCCAATCAACTCCTTTGTTCCAAAAATCTGCAGTTGAAATTCCTTTGTTATGTGGAACTTCAAATAAATAATTAAATCCTTCTTTAAAATAAAATGAACCTGCATAAGCTAATAAAATACCAATAATAAATGCTCCTCCAAAGAATATTAAATTTTTATTTCTTTGGTAAAAAGTTAAGTTTCCAAAATAATCTATTTGCTTGTTTGCCCATGCTAATGACATTTTATCTAACAGAATTGCAATCAAACTAATGCATAAACCTGCTTCTAATGCTAACCCAATATTTAATTGGTTTAAAGCAAGTAACAAATTAAAACCTAATCCTTTTGCGCCTATAAATGCAGAAATAACTGCCATTGAGAAACAAACCATGATTACCTGGTTCACTCCTATCAATATATCTCTTCTAGCTGTTGGAATTAATACTTTGAACATCAATTGCCAATTAGTACACCCACTCATTCTTCCAGCTTCAATAACTTCAGGGGGGATTGCTCTTAAACCTAATAAAGTTAGTAATATCATTGGTGGTACAGCAACTACCATGGTTATTATTACAGCTGCGTGATCGCCTACCCCAAAAAGCACAAGTGCTGGAACCAAAACTGCATATTGTGGCATTGTCTGCATAACAAGCAATATTGGATACAATGCTTTCTCAACTCGTTTACTTTTAAAAGCCGCAATACCAAGGCCTAAACCAAATGCAAAAGATAATGGGGCCGCAACTAAAATAAAAGAAAGTGTTTGCATAGAAGGTTTCCATTGACCAAAAATAGAAATGTAAACCATTGTTAGACCGGCAAATATAGCAAGGCCTTTACCGCTTAATTTGTATGAAAGGATTGCAAAGCCAGCAGCTACAATAGTCCATGGCAAACCTGGGAGTTCTGCCCACGGATATGCATCAATAAAATCCCAACTTGTAAATGCAACAATAGTTTCAAGACCTCCCAATAAAATCTCTCTAATTAATTCAATTAGAAAAGTCATAAAAGCAGTAAGGTTTCTGCTAATTTGTAAAAGCAAAGGTCGAGTTTTAAATTCTTGTGTATCTTCATTCCAAAATTCCATTGGCATCCATTCATTCATTAAGAAGAACAAAGAGTCATTAATCCAAATAGGTAGCCATCCAAGTAGTGGGGGTAATCTCCAAAATACATCAAATGCGTAATATCTTACTTCTTTGCCAAGAAATACGAACGTACTTTGATTGGGATCTTTTACAAATTCTGCTTGGCCCCTTATAAATTTATAAGTTTCAGGAACGTCTATTGCAAAACATAAGGCAAAAAATACAGCTAATAAAAACAACCATTGAAAAACTTTTGGATATTTTTTTATAATGTCCATAATTTAGCTATTACTTTTTCTGCCTCCGAATACTGTTTGTATAATCTTAGATGGATTAATTGAGCCAACAATTTTATTATCTTGATCAATAACTGAAACTGATTTTTCTTGGGTAAGGATTTTTTCTGCAACATTTTCTATAATTTCATCCTTTAAAACTTTTAAATCAGAACTTTCAGAATTTGTTTTATCCATTACATCTTCAATGGTTAATACTTTTTCTCTAGGCACTTCCTCTGTAAATTTTTTTACGTATTCTGTGGCAGGATTTAAAACTATATTTGCAGGTGTATCTAATTGTTCAATAATTCCATCTTTCATAATTGCAATTCTATCTGCAAGCTTTAATGCTTCATCAAAATCATGAGTTATAAACATAATTGTTTTTTGGAGTTTTTCTTGAAGTCTTAGAAATTCATCCTGCATTTCCTTTCTTATCAAGGGATCTAATGCTGAAAATGGTTCGTCTAAGAACCAAATATCTGGTTCAACTGCTAAAGATCTAGCAATACCTACTCTTTGTTGTTGTCCACCTGAAAGTTCTCTTGGAAAATAGTTTTCTCTTCCATCGAGTCCAACAAGTTTGACCATGTCCATTGCTTTACTAATACTGTTTTCAGTTTTAATTCCCTTAATTTGTAGAGGAAATGCAATATTCTCAACTACTGTTTTATGTGGCAGTAATGCAAAACTTTGAAATACCATTCCCATTTTATTTCTTCTAAGATTAATCAATTCTTTATTATTTAATTTAAGCAAATCTTGACCTTCGATAAAAATCTTTCCACCTGTTGCATCAGTCAATCTTGATATGCATCTGAGTAATGTCGATTTGCCAGATCCAGACAATCCCATTACAACAAGCATTTCTCCTTTAGAAACTTCAAAAGAAGCATCGTTAACACCAACGATACATCCATTTTCTTGGAATGTTTTGGCGTCTACATTGCCATTTGCTTCTTGAAGCATTTTTTGGGCATTAGTACCAAAAATTTTATAAACATTTTCACATTTAATAACAGCTTCTGACATAATTAATTTAAATTATATGAAATTTATACAAAGTTAAATCGATATAATTATCCATCTCCAAATTAAAAATTTTTAATGTAATAAACTCTTGTATCTATTCCTGTGCTTAAAAAGCTTAATGCCTCACCACTAACTGTGATACTTTCATCTACGCCTACATTATTTCCACTTACGGTATAACCTGCAAAACACTTATTTTTCTCTTTATCCCATTTAACAAATGTTTCATCTATTTTGTTTCCATTAATTGTATAAATTTCGTGTGCTCTAAAATTCAAAAAATTTGCACCCATAATCGCACGTTGTGGAATTAATTTTGTGGCATTACATACAGCTTCATATAACTCATCAGATAATTTAAAATGATCTGTGCCGTCAAATGTTACCAAAATACCGGATGGTAATTTTGATATTAATGCGCTTAGTTTTTTTTCTTTTGCTATTCTCTCTTCCTCTAATTTCATTTTTTTAACTAATTCATCGCCTTGACCAAAGATAGTATTTAAAATGGAAAATGAGATAATAATAATAATTGTAATAAAAATAAGACCAATTAATTGCCTTAAAGATTCTGGTAATGATCTAAATTTATTAAAGTAAGTATTCATTTTAATTATTCTTGGAGTTTGCCATTTTCCCAAATACCTGATTTTTGTTTTCCGTCAGACCAAGTGAATGTTCCTTCGCCATTCATAAATCCATTTTTCCACTCACCTTCATACGTTGAGCCATCAGGAAATGTTAAAACTCCTTGTCCACTCCACATACTATTTTTAAATTCACCTTTATAGATATATCCATTAGGCCAAGTCTCTGTTCCTTGACCCTGTTTTTTTGTTGCAACCCATTCTCCTTCATAAGTTGTTTTGTCTGTATAAATCCATTTACCAAAACCATTTTCACAATTTCCTTCTTTACACCCCGTACTTCGAGAAAAAACCGTGGAACTGATCAAAAAACTTAAAAAAACGAAAATAAAATATTTTTTCATAATAATATTTTACACAAGATTAATTAAAAAAAAATCCCCCCCAACAAAGTTGGGGAGGATTTAAAATTTAGCTCTTATCCTTATTTAGTAAACGCTTGCCAAACACTCTTGTTATCAGCTAACCACTTTTTAGCTGCATCTTCGTGAGTCATTTTATCAACGTCAACTAAAGCTGCCATTGCTCCAATTTGACTTGTAGAGAATGACAATTTTTTGAAAGCTGATGCTGCCTTTGGATGAGTTTTTGGAAAATCTTCATGTGCCGCTTTTTTCAAATAACCATCTGGCGATCCACATTTTCCATCTCCACCGTCCTCAGGTCTGCAACCTGCTGTGTATGGAGGGAAATCAATAAATGTAAAACCAGCACCATCAGTAAAGTTTGGTGTCCAGTTGAAGATTATTGTTCCTCTTCCTTCTTTTTCAGCTGCTGATAATTCAGCCCATAGTGCATCTGCGCTTCCAGCAAATTTTACCCACCATAGATCTCCTAATCCAAGAGCATCAACTCTTTGAGGAATTAAGTCACCATGCCAAGTTTGTGGACCTTCTAACATTCTTCCTTTTCCATCTGGTGAATCAGGAGTTGTGAAGTTTTTTGCACAATCTGGATTTTTTAAAGCTGTCCAATCTGGTAATCCTGGGCATAAACCTTTTTCTACAACCCAGTTTGGATATCCCATATCCTCAAGCGTTCTAGCTTCATGGTCACCCATATCTATTAAACCACCTTTATCTAAAGCAGTTGTAAATGATTTACCAAATGCAGATTCCCAAACTTCATGTGAAATTGTTACATCACCAATTCTAATTGACTCGTATACTGCTTGTGAGTCTGCGTTAACGTATTTTACGTTGTTACCCATGCTTTCAAAAATACCACCAATAACATATGCCATAACAATTTGGCTTGACCAGTTATGTGTTGGGATTACGATGGGTTTTTTACTATCTGCTGCATTAGATATACCTGCAAAGCTTACTACAGAGATAACTACTGCTGATAGTAGAGATATTAGTTTTCTCATTTGTTCCCCTTTCTTAATATTAAGTAACTAAAGTATCCTTAAATTAAGTGTTATAGTCAATACGAGTTAATTATATTAAATATATATAAATTTTATGACTACTGTTATTATACTTTATAATTAATAATGGCGTGACAAATAGTTTATGCAAACAAGTTTAAACATAAAAGAACCTGGCTTAAATGTATTTCCACTTGGAGTTGAAAGATATGTAGTGAATGGTGGAGGACTAACTGGTGTCCAAATTCTTCCTGATGATGAAATTGAAATTATTAACGACGAAGGAAATCAAATTTGCGAAATTACAGTTTTTAACAAAGATGGAAAATCTGAGTTAGGAATTTTAAGTTTAAATGAAAGTAAAAATAGTTCTGAAATCAAAAAAATTTTATTTAACAAAAACGAAACATCTTTACAGGCTCTCTATCAATTAAAAAAAAGAAACCTAGATTTAGAAAAATCTAAATCAGCAATTCTTTTTAATAAAGATACAGTTGCTAAAGAAACTATAAAATTAAAATCTAAAGACAAATGTTATTGCATAATTTCTGCACCAGGAAATGCAATGTTAGTACATGAACAAAACCCATCAACTGATTTAACTGTTTTAGTTAAAAGAGCTGAAAAAAAGCAAGATAAAGAATTCTCGGTAATTCCTGATCCTGTATATGATCCATCTGGAGAAATAGATATTAAAAGAACAACTGCTGATGCTTATCAAGTTAAAGAAGGAGATTATATACAAATAATTACACCTACAGGAAGGCAGTGCTCAGACTTTATAGCTTTTGATACTGCTAAATTAGATAAAGGACAAGAAAACGGTTTGGATTGGCAAACAACAAGAACTTTCATGGGTCATACTTTTCCTGGACCTGGTTTATTCTCAAAATTTTATGATGTTGATCATGAGCCTTTAATTGAAGTTGTAAGAGATACGGTTGGTATTCATGATACTTTCAATTTAGCTTGTACATCTAAATACTATGAAGATGCTGGATATTTTGGGCACGCTAATTGTTCAGATAATCTAAATGAAAGTATGGAAAAATATGGTGTTCAAAAAAAAAGAGGTTGGCATGCAATAAACTTATTTTTCAACACATCTGCAGGTGGTCAAAACTCTGTGTTGTCTGATGAGTCTTATGCAAGACCAGGTGACTATGTAATATTTAGAGCACTAAAAGATTTAACTTGCGGAACAACAGCTTGTCCAAGTGATATCGATAGCTGTAATGGTTGGAATCCAACTGATATTTTTGTTAGAACTTATGACAAAAAAAAAGAATTCACAAAATCATTTGGTTTTAGAATGAAAACAGACTCTGAAAATAAACTTACAAGAAATACTGGTTTTTATGAAAGAACTTCAAAGTTAACTAGAAACTATGTTGATGCAAGAGGTTTTTGGTTGCCAAATGATTACACAAAACATGGAGTAATAAACGAATACACTGCTTGTAGAGAAAAAGCAGTTGTTATTGATTTATCTTCTTTGAGAAAGTTTGAAATCATTGGACCTGATGCAGAAGAGTTAATGAATTATACATTAACACGTAATGTAAAAAAATTGTCAGTCGGTCAAATTGTTTACTCTGCAATGTGTTATGAAAATGGAATGATGTTTGATGATGGAACCTTATTAAGATTAAGTGAAACAGGATTTAGATGGGTTTGTGGTGATGAGTACGCTGGAGAATGGTTAAAAGAACAAGCTAAGAAAAAAAATTACAAAGTAATAATTAAAAATTCTACAGATCAAATTAATAATATTTCATTGCAAGGACCAAACAGTAGAAAAATTTTGGAAAAATTTATTTTTACACCACCTACGCAACCAACTATTTCCGAACTTCAATGGTTCAGATTTACTATTTGTAGAGCAGATGATTTAAAAGGAATTCCATTAATTGTTTCTAGAACAGGTTACACTGGTGAACTTGGATTTGAGATTTGGTGTCATCCTGATCATGCACCAGAAGTTTGGGATAAAGTTATGGAAGCAGGTAAAGATGAAGGTTTAATTCCAGCAGGATTTGGTGCATTAGATTTACTTAGAATTGAAGCAGGTTTAATTTTATTTGGAAATGAATTTGATGGCCAGCAAGATCCTTTTGAAGCAGGAATAGGTTTTTCAGTACCACTAAAAACGAAAACAGATGATTTTATTGGTAAAGAAAACTTAATTAAAAGAAAAGAAAATCCTCAAAAAAAATTAGTTGGGCTTGAATTAATTGGTAAAGAAAAAGCAAATCACGGTGACTGTGTTCATATTGGAAGAGCGCAAGTAGGTATCGTAACAAGCGCGTGTTTGTCTCCTACATTGAATAAAAATATTGCTTTGTGTAGAATTGATGTTGGTCATTCTGAAATAGGAACAGATGTTGAAGTTGGTAAAATTGATGGTCACCAAAAAAGAATTCCTGCTAAAATAGTTGGCTTTCCACACTTTGATCCGCAAAAAACTAGAGTTAGATCCTAGATGTCAAAAGCTACAAAAGACTTATTAGAATTCTGGGAAGATCAATTAAAATTATCGCATACATCATCAAACTATTTTTTTAGAAAATCACCTTCTCATTATCATATGATGTTGCTAGTAATGACTGCTTACAAACTTAATCAAAACCTTTCCGTTGAAGAACTTAAGACAAAGTTATTTAAAACATCTAGACCAAAATCAGCACTTATAATTACCGAGGCATGTGAAAAAGGTTTTTTCTATCTTGAAAAAACATCGAAAGATCAAAGAAAAAAACACATAAAACCAAGCCAATCTTTTATTAGTGAATTCAACGATTATTTAAGAACCCTTAAAAATTTAAGCTTCTAAGCCCTTATTAGATAATACTTTGAAGTTGTATTACTTAATTTATTTATAAAAATTAGATATAAAAAAAATTATATATTTCCCCTATGCAAAAAATAGAGTTCACTTATGTCATTACCGACAAAAGCAAAAGTAGTAATAATTGGTGGAGGTATCCACGGTTTAAGTACTGCTTGGAAATTATCAGAGACATATAAAAATCCAGGGGACGTTGTTGTTTTAGAAAAAAAAGATACAGCTGCAGGTGCGAGTGGTATTGCTTGCGGAGTTGTAAGAAACAACTATTTCCAACCTGCAATGAGAGAATTAATGGCCCATTCTGTTTCAGTTTGGGAAAGTGATCCAAAAGCATTTAAATATAATCCAGTTGGCTACATGCAGATTTCACCAGAAGTAATGCACGAAGATGTAAGAAGTATTTATGAGCAACAAAAAGCTATTGGTTATGAATCTGTGTTCATCGAAGGTGAAAAAGATTGTATGAATTACATGAAGGGAATTTTTGATGATTGGCAAGCTCAAGGAATAACTTCTGTTCTTCATGAGAAAAAAGGTGGATACGCATTTAACAAAGATTCGATTAAAGCTTTAGAGAGCAAAGCTAACAACAATGGAGTTCATGTCCATAAAGGTGTTAAGGTAACAGGATTTAAAAGAGGAAGTAACAGTAATGCAGTTACAGGAGTTGTAACTGATCAAGGAACTATTGATTGTGATCAGGTTGTAGTTGGTGCAGGTCCATGGGTAAGAGACTTTTGGAACATGTTAGAGCTTCCAAAGACAACTGAGATTAAAGGTAAAGATGGAAAATCACATGAAGTTGAAATGTGGAAATATTGGTTTTTACAAGAAGGTGTGCTTGGAGTTGATGCAGATTATTTAAAAACTAATGAAGGTAAACAACCACCTGTAATTCATGTTGATACAGATGCACCATTGCATTCGGATGCAACAGGTAAATTAATTACAGATGAACTATGGGGAATTTATTATAAACCTGATATCGAGGGTTTAGGTGTTCAAGGCGGAACTTCACCATACATTGTACAAAAACATTTTGACCAAGTAAATGTTGATCCATATGGAATAGAATCTCCAGAATTTCAAACAACAGATAAGTTTGCAGATATGTGGACGTCAGCTCTTGCTCACATTCAAAAAAGATTTGTAGGGAAATCAAATTTATATAGAAAAGGACCATCAGGTGGTCTTGGATGTTTAACGCCAGACAGTTTTCCAATCTTCGATAGATTTTTTGAAAACGTTTACATGATTGCAGATGCCAATCATGGTTATAAAATGATTGGGGTTGGACACTTGGTTGCTCAAGAAATTTTAGGTCAAGAGAGTGATTTGTTAAAACCGTTCAGATTCAATCGATACGCGAAAGGTGAATTGCACCCCACTTCGAACAGTCCGTTTCCTTGGAGCTAACCGTTCTAAGTAGACAGACGTTTTTTTTTCAGTTACTTTTTTGAACTTAAAATTCTTAAAGGGGGACAATGACTGATCTAGAAAAACATGTAAATCAACCAGGTAGAGCTAAACTTGTAAAAAAAGTTAGAGAAAAAATTAACGAGTTAGGAATAACATATATTTATTTTCAGTTTATTTCTGTGACAGGAAGAGTTGTTGGTAAAGGTATACCAGCAGACCATTGGGAAAGAACTGCAGAAAAAGGTTTTCAATTAGTTTACGGTGCAACTGCAAACTTATTTTTAGATCGTCACAATAATTATATCGGTTATGGACCGGAAGCTATGGAATTAGTTGGAATTCCTGACCCTGAAACTTTTGTTCAGTTACCTTGGGACAAAAGAGTTGGAAGAGTTTTTTGTACATGTTTTAGAAATAGAGAAGAAAGAAAAAATCCAGGAGGTCATTTAACTTCTGACTGCAGAGGAAATTTAAGAATTTTCATGGATGAATTTAAGAAAAAACATGGTCTTGAATTAAG
>CACGTU010000011.1 GCA_902576045.1 uncultured Pelagibacteraceae bacterium
ATTGAATTTAAATTTGCAATTGGTCTTGCTCCCATCGTAAAAACATCTCTCATTATACCACCCACACCTGTTGCAGCACCTTGATATGGCTCAATAAATGATGGATGGTTATGACTTTCTATTTTAAAAACAATTGCATCCTCGTCTCCAATATCTATTACACCTGCATTTTCACCAGGTCCTTGTATGACTTGTTTGCCTTTTGTATGAAGTTTTTTAAGATGTTTTCTTGATGATTTATATGAGCAATGCTCATTCCACATCGCAGAAAATATTGCAAGTTCAGTTATATTTGGAACTCTTTTTAATAATTCACAGATTTTCTTATATTCATCTTTTTTTAATCCATGCTCAACAGCAATTTTTTCAGTAACTTCCATTAATTTAAGTTTCGTAATAAATTTTCAAAAAATAATGATCCATCCTCACCAGATAGATATTTATCAATCATTCTTTCAGGGTGGGGCATCATGCCTAAAACATTCTTTTTATTATTAAATATTCCAGCTATATTTTTGATTGCCCCGTTAGGGTTATTTTCATTACTTTCATCTCCATTTTTATTGCAATATGTGACAGCAATTTGATTATTATCTTCCAATGATTTCATTTCGTCATTAGAGCAAAAATAATTACCTTCATTATGAGCTATATGAAGTTCAAGGATATTTTTTTTAATATCTTTAAAGTATTTATTTTGTTTATCTTTAACTTTTACAAATACATTTCTACAAATAAAATTAAGATATTTATTTTGTTGAAGAATTCCAGGCAATAACCCTGTTTCAGTTAAAATTTGAAATCCATTGCATATTCCTAAGACCAAACCACCTGAGTTTGCAAAATCTATTACTGATTTAATTATTTTTGATTTTGACGCTATACTTCCACACCTTAAATAATCACCATAAGAAAAACCACCAGGTAAAACAATTAAATCACTTTTTGGTATTGAATTATCATTATGCCAGATCATTTGGTTTTTAAAACCAAACTTTTTAAGTGCTACATCCATGTCTCTATCACAATTTGATCCTGGAAAAATTATAACTGAGGACTTCATTTATAGCTAAAGTATTTTATAATCCTCAATAACAAGATTAGCTAAAAGTTTTTTACACATATCTTCTACTTGTAATTTTGCTTTAGTTTCATCATTTTCATTTATATTTATTTCAAAAAATTTTCCCTGTCTAACATCATCTACACTACTAAAATTCATTCCATTTAATGTTTGTTGTATAGCTTTACCTTGAGGATCAAGTACTCCATTTTTAAGAGTAACTACAACTTTAATTATCATTATTTTTTTTTAAACTTTACTGCTTTAGGTTTGCTATATTTTAATGGTCTAATGTTAGATTGTTCATGAAGTATATCCAATCTTCTAGCAACTTCTTGATAACCTTCAACTAAATTTCCTAAGTCTTTTCTAAATCTATCTTTGTCTAATTTCTTATCAGTGGTTGCATCCCACAATCTACAGGTGTCAGGACTAATTTCATCTGCTAAAATAATTTCTTTTTTTCCATTTTTTTCTAATCTTCCAAATTCAACTTTAAAATCAACTAACTTAATTCCAACACCTCTGAACATACCTTGAAGAAAATCATTTATTCTTGCTAATTCATTGTTCACAAAATCAATTTCAAAATCATCCATCCACTTAAAAGCTAAGATATGCTCTTTGCTGATAATTGGATCACCAAGTTCATCGTTTTTTAGGCAATATTCAACTAGTGGATATTCAAGAACCGTTCCATCTTCTATGCCTAATCTTTTTGTTAAAGAACCCGTTGCAATGTTTCTTACTATAAATTCGATTGGTATAATCTCAACATGTTGAACGAGTTGTTCTCTCATATTAAGACGCTTAATTAAATGATTTTTAATACCAACCTGATTTAGATTTGTTAAAATATGCTCTGAAATTCTATTATTTAAAATTCCTTTACCATCAATGACATCTTTTTTCTGATTGTTAAAAGCTGTAGCATCATCTTTAAAATGTTGAATGACTAAATTTTTATCATTTGTTGCAAAAACTATTTTTGCCTTACCTTCGTATATTTTTTTTCCTTTTTTCATTATTTTAATACTCTCTTAAATATATAATTAATATGTTTAAAGTGTTTAGAATACTTAAATATTTTTTTAATTTTTGTCTCAGAAATTTTTTCAGTAATTTTTTTGTCATTTTTAACAAGATCAATTAAATCCATATTTTTTGCAAAACTAGATTTTGTATGTCCTTGAACCAATCTGTAAGCCTTCTCTCTTTGCATACCAGATTTAGTCAATTCAAGCATTAATTCTTGAGAAAACACCAACCCCTTTGTAAAGTTTAAATTTTCTAGCATTTTTTTGGGATAAACTATCATTTTATCTAAAATACTTGCCAATCTAACAAGAGCAAAATCTAGAGTTATATTTGCATCAGGTCCAATATTTCTTTCTACACTTGAGTGCGAAATATCTCTTTCATGCCATAGTGCTATATTTTCTAAAGCTGGCACAACATAACTTCTAACCATTCTTGCAAGACCAGTTAAATTTTCACTTAATATTGGATTTTTTTTATGAGGCATTGCGGAAGAGCCTTTTTGATCTTTAGAAAAAAACTCCTGTAATTCATAAACCTCTGATCTTTGAAGATGGCGTATTTCTGTTGCAACTCTTTCAACTGAACCTGCAATGATACCTAAAATTGCAAAATAATGTGCATGTCGATCTCTTGGTATAATCTGTGTTGATATAGGTTCAGGTTTAAGTTTTAATTTTTTTGCTACATAAATTTCTATTTTTGGATCTATATTTGCAAATGTTCCAACAGCACCTGAAATAGCACAAGTTGAAACTTCCTCTACAGCATCTTTAAGTCTTTTTTTATTACGTTTAAACTCCTCATAAAAAGATGCCAATTTAAGTCCAAAAGTTATTGGTTCGGCATGTATACCGTGACTTCTACCAATACAAGGTGTCATCTTATATTTTTTTGCCTGTTTTTTTAAAACTGATAAAATTTTATCTATATCTTTTAATAAGATATTTCCTGATTGAACTAATTGTATATTAAAACTTGTATCCAAAACATCGGATGAGGTCATTCCTTGATGAAGGTATCTAGCTTTAATACCAGCCTGTTCAGTAATTGATGTTAAAAAAGCAATAACATCATGTTTTACTTTAGTTTCAATATCATGAATTCTTTTTACTTTAATTTTGCCTTTTTTCTTAACAATTGAAGCTACTCCTTTTGGAATTATTTTGTGTTTTTCCATAGCTTCAGCAGCTACAATTTCAACATCAAGCCAAATTTTATATTTATTTTCTTCTGACCAAATATTGACTAATTCTTTTCTTGAATATCTAGATATCATTAAATTTTATATGGGGGTCCTTTATAACCTTTAACAGATTCTGTAAAAATTTCATAAGAATCCTCTGTAATTCCAATAGTATGTTCAAATTGTGCTGATAATGATTTATCTTTTGTTACAGCTGTCCAACCATCATTTAAAACTTTTACATCATATTTCCCATCATTAATCATTGGTTCTACTGTAAAAGTCATTCCAGGTCTGAGTTCAACTCCTGAATTTTTTTTTCCATAATGTAAAATGTTAGGTGGTTCATGAAAAATATTACTTATTCCGTGACCACAGAAATCTCTAACAACTGAATAACCTTTTTCTTCAACATAAGATTGGATTTCGTAACCTATATCACCTAATCTCTTACCAGGTTTTAATATTTTAATTCCACGCATCATAGATTCGTATGTCGTATTGATTAAATTAGTTGCTTTTACAGATACATCTCCAATTACAAACATTCTACTGGTGTCGCCATAGTATTCATCTACAATTGCAGTAACATCAACATTGATTACATCACCTTCTTTTAAAATTCTATCTGAAGGAATTCCGTGACAAACAACGTGATTTAATGAGGTACATAATGATTTTTTAAAACCCCTATAAAATTGTGGAGCAGAATAACCACCGTTATCTTTTATAAATTCATAACCTAAGGTATCAATTTTATCAGTTGATACACCTTCCTTTATTTCATTTGTTAGCATGTCTAAAGTTTTTGCCGCAAGATTTCCTGCAATTCTCATTTTTTCAAACTTTTCTGAATAATTATTTTGCATCAATTATTTTAATTTTTTTTTCAATTTTAATTTGTTTAGAATTTAAGGTGCATCTATATGCTAAAAATTTCACACCAGCTTTTCTCGCTTCGATATAACCCTCAAAATACTTAGGATCTATTTCTTTTGCGATTCTAAAATTATTTATACCCTGAATTTGAGTTAAAAATAAGACATATGGTTTATAACCTTTTTTGATTGAATTAATTAACATTTTTAAATGTTTTAAACCTCTTTCAGTAATAGCATCAGGAAATTCAGCAACCACATCATTAGTTATCAATGTAACATTTTTGACCTCCAATAAACTTTTATCGCACAAAAAATCAAATCTTGTGTCTGATGAATATTTAAATTCTGGCTTAATACTTTTAGTATTTTTAAATTCAGATATTAATTTATTTTCTAAACCATGTTGAACAATTCTGTTTGCTCTATGCGTATTTACACCAACTAATTTTTTTTTAACTTTTATTAATTCAAGTGTATATTTAAGTTTTCTTGAAGGATCATTTTGTGGTGAAATCCATACCTCATTTCCTTCATCTAAAAGACCTTTCATAGAACCTGTATTTGGACAATGAGCTGTTACAATTTTATTATTTACTTCTATATCAGCAAAAAATCTTTTATATCTTTTTACTAATTTGCCTTTAATAAGTGTATTGGTAAAATTCATTAATTTTATTTATATTTGTAAATGACTAATAAAAAAGAAATAAATGCTGGGATTTTAATTATTGGAAATGAGGTCCTATCTGGACGTACTAAAGATGTTAATACTAGCACCCTTGCAATATGGTTAAATTCATTAGGCATTAAGGTAAATGAGGTAAGAGTTATTCCTGATGACCAGGAAACAATTATCAATACTGTAAACGAATTAAGAAAAAAATATACTTATGTATTCACAACCGGCGGGATAGGTCCTACACATGACGACATAACATCAGAATCTATATCGAAGCTATTTAATGTTGAATATAATTTTCACCCAGAAGCTTTTAAAATATTAGAGAGCTATTATAAACCAGGAGAATTCACTGAAGGAAGACAGAAAATGGCTAAGATGCCAATAACATCAAAATTAATTTTAAATCCATCTAGTGGTGCTCCTGGATTTTATATAGAAAATGTATTTTGTTTACCAGGAGTCCCTTCGATAATGCAATCCATGTTGGGAGGAATAGAAAATGTTTTAATTGGGGGAGATCCAATATTAAGTTCTACTATTAATTTAAGAACAGTCGAAAGTGAAATCGCAAAGTCATTAAGTAAAGTACAAGATAACAATAAAGATGTTGATATTGGTAGTTATCCTTTTTTTAAGGCAGGAAAACTTGGCGTTTCAATTGTATTAAGATGTACAGATCAAAATAAAATTAATCAATGTAATGATCAAATAATAAATTTTGTTAAAGAAAAAAAAATTGAAATTGTTGAGAAAGACTGATGCTTTACTTTGCATACGGAAGTAACCTTAACCATTTTCAAATGAAGAGAAGATGCAAAGATAGTATTTTTCTTAAAAAATATGAACTCAAAGGTTTTAGATTAAATTTTAGAAGCAAATACAGAGCTGCTGATATAGAGAAAAAAAATAATTCTTTAGTACCTGGTGCTTTGTTTGAAATATCTAAAAGTGATGAAAAAAAATTAGATCTCTATGAGGATTTCCCCATTCTATATAAAAAAATGTATTTTAAATATTACAAAAAAAAAGTGATGACTTACATTATGCCAATAAAGTCAGAATTTAGATATCCAACAGAAAGATATCTAAATGTTATAAAGCGAGGATATAAAGACTGTAAATTAGATAAATCTTTTTTAGTTAAAGCTCTAAATCCACAAAAATAAATTATGTCAAAAAAAACTGAGAATCTATTAAAGGGTTTTTATGATGTTTCTCCCTTACTGTTACCAGTAGTCCCTTTTGGAATAATCTTTGGAGCAATTGGTATAGAATTAGGTTTTGGGCCGTATGTAACTTACGCTACATCTATAATAATTTTTAGTGGGGCTAGTCAGATCGTTTTTTTTCAACTTCTATCAAATGGCGCATCCTCCTTAATTGCAATAACATCATCCTCCGTTGTGAGTACTAGACATTTATTATACGGAGCGGTAGTTGCGCAATATTTGTCAAAATTATCTTTAATGTGGAAGATATTTTTATCATATTTGTTAACTGATCAAGCTTTTGCAGTTTCGCAAGAGTTTTTTAAAAAAAATTCAAACGATGAATATAAACATTATCATTTACTTGGTGCTGGATTAACTCTGTGGATAGTATGGCAATTGACAACAGTTATTGGAATTTTACTTGGTTCTATTGTGCCGGAGGAATTAGGTTTATCATTTACTATACCACTTACATTCTTAGCTTTACTTATAAATTATTTTAGAAAAATAGATCATCTAATTGTAATTTTTTTATCAGGACTATCTTCAATTTTATTTTACGAGGCTCCATTAAAATCTTATATTATATTATCTTGTGTAATCTCATTATTTATCATTTTTTTAATTAACAAATTTCAGAAAAAAATATGACTATTTGGATATCTATAGTGATAGCAGGGATTATTAATTACTTAACAAGATTGGGATCTATTTTATTAATTAAACCTGAAAGGTTAAGTGAAAGTACAAAAAAAATATTAGGATATGTACCATCCGCAGTATTCCCTGCAATAATCTTTCCTGCAGTATTTTTTAATGAAACAAATACAATTGTACAAATTAATGATCCAAAAATTATTGGATTTTTTGTTGCTATTGTAATTGGGTATATAAGTAAAAATATTATTTTAACAATTATAGCTGGACTAATATCTTATTGGATAGTTATATTTTTATTTTAAATATGTATTTACACTCAAAACTTCAAAACAGATCTAAGCCTATTAAAATTGGATTTATAGGATGTGGTAAATTTGTTTCAATGTTTTTAGCTCAGTATAATCTATTAGAAAAAATTCAAATAGACTCAATTGTTGATGTGAATATAGAAAAAGCAAAAAAAAATTGTCTTAAAAGTGGTCTTAATGAAAAAACAATAAGTAATATAAATTTTACAAATTCATTAGATAATACTCTTGAAAGAGATATTGAAATTTACATTGAAGCAACAGGCAATCCAATAATTGGGACTGTGCATGCAACAAAAATAATTAATAATAAAAAACATATAATTTTAGTAAATGTTGAAGCAGATGTTACATGTGGAAAATTCTTATCAGATTTAGCAAATAAAAATAATGTTGTTTGTTCAATGGCTTATGGTGATCAACCATCTTTAATTATGGAACAAATAGAATGGGCAAGACTTAATGGATTTAAAGTCATTTGTGCTGGCAAAGGGACTAAATATCATCCTACATTTGAATATTCTACACCTGAAACTGTCTGGGGTCATTATGGACTAACAAAAGAAAGAGCTGAAAAAGAATCTGGAATGAATCCTAAAATGTTCAACAGTTTTTTGTGTGGAGATAAGTCAGCCATTGAAATGTGTGCTGTTAGTAATGCCGCAGACTTAAAATGTCCAAAAGATGGTTTAACATTCCCACCAGTAGGTGTTTATGATATTGCAAAAAAACTTATTCCAAAAGATGAAGGTGGTTTAATTGATCATAGTGGTCAAGTAGAAGTTATCTCTAGTATTGACCTTGATAAAAACGAAATTGAGAATGATTTACGCTGGGGTGTTTACATTGTTATTAAAGCACAAAATGAATATGTTAAAAATTGTTTTAAAGATTATGGAATGGTAACAGACTCATCAGGAAATTATTCAGCCATATGGAGACCATATCATTATATAGGACTTGAATTAGCTCAATCAATTTATTCTATATCTCTAGATTTAAAACCAACTGGATTTACAAAAAATTATAATTCTGATGTCGCAGCTGTTGCAAAAAAAGATTTAAAAGTAGGCGAAAAACTTGATGGTGAAGGGGGTTTTTGCGCACGAGGTAAATTAATTAGTTCTCAAAAATCAAAAGAGGATGGCATCCTTCCACTTGGCTTAACAGATAGCGCAATTGTTAAAAGAAATATTAAAAAAGATGAATTAATTAAACTTACTGATGTTGATCTTGATTTACCAAAAGAAGTTTTAGAGGCTAGGGAATACCAATACAATTTAATTTAATTTTTTTTCTAATAGTTCATAAACTTCATTGTTTATAAAATCCCAATTGCAAAATTGTTTTTGATTAAAAAGTTTCAATTTATTATAAGGATTAAACTTATTAAACTCACCCCATCTCCAGTCTGGATACAAACATAAAATTCCCCAAGTTTCTATATTTAATGATGATGCCAGATGAAGAATGGATGTATCAGAAGAAATAACAAGATCTAACTTTGATATTAGAGAAGAAAGTTCATCTAACTTATAATTACCACAATCAATAAGGTTTGAAGATTTAAAATATTCTAAATCTCTGTCCCATACCTCGTTTTGTAAAGCATAAAAATTAGCTTTTAAACTAAGAATTTTTCTAAAACAATATAATGGTATAGATCTATAAGGCTCATTAGGTCCTAAAAAAGAACCCGACCATACTAAACCAATATTTTTCTTTGAAAAATCAATTTTATTTTCTAGTTCAATTTTCTTTTTATGATTAAATTCTATCAGACTTTCCTCAGGGTTAATTATTTCTTTATAAAAGAATTTAATGAGGGAACCCAAAGATATTTTAAAATCAAATGTTTGATTTTTACACTCGTTGTAGGTTTTAATATTAATATTTTTTAATTCTTTAAATAGATTTTTAATATTTTCTTGAACAACAAAAGTTATCTTATTTGAGACTTTTGATAATGGTAACAAATATTTTGAAAATTGAATTGAATCCCCCAAACCTTGTTCATTATAAACTACTATTGATTTATCTTTAATATTTGTTCCATCCCATTCACTAATATCCTTAAAAAAATTAGATAATTTAGATTTTCTAAACTCATAATATTTCCATCCCTCGTCGAAATTTCCTTCGTATAAATATCTAATACCAAGATAGTTGTAAAAATCTGAATTATTTTTTAATATTTCCCTTGATTGATTTAATAATTCATTTCCTTTATTGCTTTGACCAGAATTAAAATAAAGTCTTATTAATGTTATTAAGAATTTTGTGATTCCTTTATTATTTTCTAATATTTTCTCAGCCTCTTGTAATTGATTTTTAAGAATTAAAAATTCTGCTTTGTTATGTAAAAATTCGGTATAATCACTATCTATAATTTCTGCTCTTTTAAAATATTCTTCAGCTTTATTTTCATCTCTAAGAGATAAATAGCAAAGCAAAATATTATTAATTAAAATTTTATTATTACTATCTAGTTCTAATGCTTTAGAAAAATATTTTACTGAAGTTTTCGGTTTACCTTTTCTAAGAAATATATTGCCAATATTATTAAAGCCTCTTTTTTTATCACTACCGTCTGTATTAATATATTTTTCATAATATTTAATTGCTTCATCATAATTTTTATTTAATTCATTTGCGGATCCAATTTGAAAAATATTTAATGGGTTTTTGCTATCTAAATAATATAATTTAGTTGAATAATTTAGTAATTCTTTGAATTTTTTAGTAATAGCATAAATAACACAAAGATTTCTTATTGAATCTTGAAATTTATCATCGATTGCGATTACCTTTAAAAAAAAATTCTCAGCTTCCGCTAAATTTTTTTTCATAAAATGAATAATACCAATAAAATTATAAATTATTGACTTATCATTTGAATTTTCGTTTAATTTACAAAGCTCTAATGCTTTATCTAAATTTTTTTTTTTAATATTATCAGCAATAAGCTCTAAATCATTCATATAAATAGGATTTAATATTATTTAATAATAATGTTTATTTATTTGAAAGCCAAATTGTTTCAAAGGGTTTTAAATTAATAGAATTTAAAATCTTAGGTTTTAAATTTGGATCTATTAAATTTTTAAATTTACTGAATTTTTTGTTTATTTTAGCATTTTGTATTTTTGAAGTTAGATTAGTTATACATAAAATAGTTTGTTTTTTATCTAAACTAACTCTTTTAATACAAAAAAAATTGTTACCTAGATTAATATTAGCTCTGTAGGCATTAGGGTGAAACGCTTTTTGTTTTTTTCTTATTTTAAGAAGGTATTTAAAAGTTTCAAATATGTAATACTCTTTTGAAGAATTGTTTTTAATTTTTTTTAAAATATTGAATTCGTTCCATTTAAATCTATTAACATCTCTATTATTTCCAGTAATTACATATCTAGCTTCATCATTTGATTTACCAAATAATGAATTAAAATATATAGCTGGCACACCCTCAAACGTAAACATAATTGCGTGTGCTGCTATATACCTTTGAAATTTGTATAAACCCTTTTTATCTTTATCTGAGACTTTTAATGCATCAAAAACTGTAATATTTGACTCATAAACTTTCCTTTTATTGTTATTTACTTTTCTATAGGAAAATTTTGATCCATTTTTTTTTAATCTTAATAATAATTTTTTGATTGATCGATTATTAATTATACCTTCAAGCGGTCTCATTCCTATGCCATCGTGAGAAGCAATAAAATTTAAATAAGAATTTCCTTTTTTGGTTTGTGGTAATTTTTTACACCAAGCATTTAGGTACTTACCATTTTCGAATAATAAAGAATATATTAAGAGAGGTGGCAGAGTAAAATTATAAATCCAATTAGACTCATCATTATTTCCAAAATAGCTTAAATTTTCTTTTTCAGGTAGGTTTGTTTCAGTAACAATAATAGTTTGAATATTTAAAGAATTAGAGACAATTCTTAGAACTTTTACAATTTCGTGTGTCTGTTTTAAATTTATACATTTTGTACCACTTTCTTTCCAAAGATATGCAATTGCATCCAACCTGAAAATTGTTACTCCATTATTAATTAAATTTATCATTATTTTAATAAATCTTAATAAAACCTTTGGATTTTTGAAATTAAGATCTATTTGATCATCACTAAAAGTTCTCCATAGATATTCCTTTTTTTTAAATATATTGATTTCCTTCAGTAACTTATGATCTCTTGGTCTTACAACTTTTGAAGCATTGAATTTTGAATTAATTAATAAAAAATAATCTTTGCCAGGTTTTTTTTCTTTTAAAAAATTTTTAAACCATAAACCTCTAGCTGATGCGTGGTTTATAACCATGTCCGCCATAATATGTGCTTTTGAAGAGAAGTTTTTTACATTTAACCAATTACCAAATTTAGCATCTATTTTATAATGATCTTTAACTGCAAAACCACTGTCACTGCTAGATGGATAAAATGGAAGGAAATGTATAGTATCAATAAACTTATTTAATTTATTATTATAAAATGCCTGAAACGTATTTAAATGTTTCTTATTTTTTGAATAAATACTATCACCATAACAAATCACCATCGTTGTTTTTTCTGAGACAAACCAATTTTTCTTTTTATTAATTCTATTATAATGATTGATTACTTGTGAGATTTCCTCCGCAATAAGATCAATCTCATTTTTGGGTAAAAAATTGTATATTTGATTTAATTTAAAACTAATTTTTCTTTTGTTTATCTGAGATAACATTAACTATATTTTTTATTATCTTCATTTACTACTTCTTTTAATCTTATTAAAAAATCCGGAATAGCACTTTTAACTCTACTCCATGTTGGTATGAAAGGTGTATCCATAGGATTTAATATAAAAGCTTCACCTGCTTTCATAATATTTCTTGCAAATAACTCTACTGTCTTTTCCTCGGTATGTGTATCTAATTTTAAACCATTCATTTCAGCATCACTCCTGTATATATCAATCAAATCTAAGGCAGATCTGTAATATGTTGCCTTTAATGATCTAAATTTTTCTCTACTAAAGATATTTCCTTGTGTTGCTAATTTTTTAATAAAGGTCTTTATTATATCAATAGACATTCTGGATAAACCTTTTGTTTCATCATCAATTGATAATATTTGATGTTTATGATCATATTTATCTGCAAGATCAACCTGACAAATATTTTGTGGAGAAAAACTTCTTTGCATCTCAGATAATATCCCTACCTCAATACCCCAATCAGATGATATTCTTAGTTCAGGTAAAACATTTCTTCTAAATGAAAATTCTCCTGCTAGAGGGTATTTAAATGATTTCATAAATTCTAAATAATCACTTTTACCAATGGTTTTTTCTAAAGCTGTTAAAAGTGGAAAAACTAATAATCTTGCAACACGTCCATTCATCTTATTTTCAGCAATTCTTGGATAATATCCTTTGCAAAATTCAAAATTAAAAGTTGGATTTACTACCGGATAAAAAAGTTTTGCAAGCATTCTTCTATCGTATGTCTTGATATCGCAATCATGTAATGCAACAGAACGTGCACTATCTCTTGCTATACACATTCCAAGACAGTACCAAACATTTCTACCTTTACCGAGTTCATTTGGAGCTAAATCTTTTTTCTTTAATTCTTGATCTAGCTTTTTTAAATTTGGACCATCATTCCAAAGAATAGAGAAGGGCATATTTAATTTTTTAAAAAACTTCCATGCCTTCTTAGCTTGTTTTGAATTTGCTTTATCTAAACCAACAATTATATGATCTAAATATTCAGTTTTACTAATTTCTTTAACGATTTTTGGTAATGCAGTCCCTTCCAATTCAGAATATAGACATGGAAGAATTAATTCCATTTTTCTTAACTTTGAAAATGAAAGTAACTCTTTTTCAATTTCTGATGTGGTTTTAGTACCAAAATCATGCAGTGTTGAAATTATTCCATTTTGAGAAAAATCGCTCATACAAAATACTAGACATTATAATCCAATTTAGCCAGCGCCATTTTAATCACATCAGCCCAGCCCTCAGGAGATGGATTGTTAGAAATTATTAAATTATCTATATCTATTTGATCCTCTTTAAATTGATCGTTAAATACAAGGCATGGAATATCACTATTTTTTAGCATATCTAAATCATTATAATTATCTCCAACAGCTATTACTTTAATACCACTCTCTATTTTTCTGTAAATTTTCAAAACTCTGTTCATTGAGTTGACTTTATTTACATTATCACAAAGGTTTATCACACGACCTCCTTCCTGAATGGTTAAAGAGTTTTTTTTTAGTATTTTTGTTAAATCTTTTTTTTCATTTTTACTGCCCCCAAACAAAAAAGGTTCAGTGTATTTACGATTTAAAGCATTTTTTAGTTTTGTTTCACTTAAACCAAAAATATTAATTTGATCTTTTTTATTTAGATTTGTAATAAATTTGCATTTACTCTGTAAATTTTCTGATACATTATTTTTAAAAATTTCTACAAGCTCTTCTTTTTCTCTACTTAGAATTATCTTATTTGGAAAATTCGAATTTAATAAATTGAGATTATTTATAACCGAACCATTTTCTGAAATATAAGCTAAATTTTCACCTAGATCTTGGTTAAATTCAATTATCTCACTTTCTGTTTTGCTGGAATTTGGAATTATATGGACTCCTGAATTTATTAGTTTTTTTATGTAATCTTTAATTTGGTCAAATTTAAATGTATCTCTATGAAGGATTGATCCATCAAGATCAGTAAATATAACTATTTTATTTTTTTTTAATGTCATAAATTCATTTTATAAATACAAAAAAATTTACTTATTTATCTTGTTCAATTATATATATTATCATAAATAATCATGAAAATTACAGATGCCCTCGTGGTGAAATTGGTAGACACAAAGGACTTAAAATCCTTGCCCTTTTGGGAGTGCCAGTTCGAGTCTGGCCGAGGGCACCACTAAGTGATTAAACCCCACATTCTTTTTGATAACAACAACCTCTCAATTAAGATTAAAAATTTTATTAAAAAAAAATTAGGTCATTACGCAATTGCAAAATCAGATTTGATAGTAGTCATTGGTGGTGACGGTTTTATGTTGGGATCACTTAAAAAATATTACAAATACAATAAAAAGTTTTATGGAATTAATTCTGGAAATTACGGTTTCCTAATGAATAAATTTTCAACCAAACAGACTTTAAATAATCTATCTAAATCACTTAGAGTTGTAACAATTTCTCCATTGGAAATGATTGTAAGAACTAAATCAAATATAACTAAGAGATCTATTGCAATTAATGAGGTTTCAATTTTAAGACAAAGCAAACAAGCTGCATCATTATCAATTTCCAGTAATTCGAAAACTATTATTAAAAACTTAGTCTCGGATGGAGTTTTGGTATCTACTCCAGCAGGTAGCACAGCTTATAATTTGTCCGTTCATGGTCCGATATTAGATATCGACTCAAAAAAACTGGCTATAAGTCCTATTAGTCCGTTTAGACCAAGAAGATGGAGGGGAAAGATAGTTGGAGATAAATCAAAAATAATTATTAAAAATATTAATCCCCTAAAAAGACCAGTGAGCGCAGTTGCTGATAATGTTGAAGTAAGAAACGCAACTAATATTTCAATAAAAATAAATAAAAAAATAAAATTTAGCTTATTATATGACTCGAATAGAAGTCTTCAAAAGAAAATTAAAATTGAACAAATTAGAAATGAAACAAATTAAATGAGAAAATTTCTTTTATATATAATAATTAGTAATTTCATTTCGATAAATGCAATTGCTACAAATATAAAAATTGATCATGAAATAAATACTTCTTTTAAGTGTAAATTTGATAAAATTATAATTAAAAATGCTGAATACAATTACAAGGTTTTTACTTCAGACGAAATTGATAATGAGAATTTAGATAACTTTAAAATTGTCTCTAAAATACCAAAAGATTTAGCTATTAATGGGCTATCATCTTTCTTAAGTAATTCTGAAAATTTAGAAGTTAAAATTGTAAATACTGAAGTCGTTTTATTCAAAGGTTTTGATAAAACTAAAAATTATTCAGAGTCTGGAATAATAAATAGAAAATCAGGAGAGCTAGTACACGAAATTACAAGAGATATAAATAGCGAAACATCGGAAAAAGATATTACTTTTTATAATTGTAAAGAAACTAATAAAAACGTTTGAAGATTTTAGTGGTGCCCCCGCACGGATTCGAACCGCGGACCTATTGATTACAAATCAAAATAGTAATTAAAATATCCTTTCATTAACGTTGATACTACTTACTTCTAGAGTCCCGTCAAGTTGGACCTTTAAAATTCACCTTGTATTCACCTTGCTTGGATATGTAGATTGAGTCATGCTTCCGAATTTGATATAAATTATTTGTCCGTGATTTAGAAATAACTCTACTTGCTTCGGACATAAAACAATAACGCTAAAGGAGAAATATGGCTACAATCTTAGAAGTCTATAAATTACTTAAACTTAAAAAAGAAAATGGTGAAGACATTGGGATGTTTGGAGAAAGCTTCATTGAAATGTGTGAAAAAGATGAAGAACCATCAACAACAAGGGAAATTTCTTTAAGCTTTATTAAAAAAAATGATGGAGAATAACCTCGTTAAATCAAACTTTGAGGTAATTATAAAATACTTTTTTATGCTATATTAGCTTTAATAATTTATATGATCGCTGTGAAAAAACAAATTTATGTTTAGTAAAATCAAAAAATATTTCTCAGATAAAAAAGATGAAAAAGCTATTCTAAAAAGTCCTTTACACTTAAAAGCAATGAAAGCTGGACTCGCAGCAAATAAAGAATTGGGTTTAGATAAAATGGCAGAAAAATTTAGAACAATGCAGGGTGAGTATATTGGTGAGAGAGTAAACGAACTATTACTTGCACCAGACCAATTTAAATTGTTAAGAGAAATGATTACCAATGCTGTGTTAGAATTGAGTTCGTACGAAGTTTTAATTATTCAAAAAGACAAGAATGGATCACAAGGGCTATTAAAACATAAAGGAATAAGTGGAAAACTACATCAAGATTTGGACAAACTTTATAAAAATGACAAAAAACTCAGAGAAAATCTTCATGGAACAAAAAATCCTGAAAAAATTACTACTAAATATTTATATACACTTACTAATGGTTTTTATATCCATGCTGCATGGAAATTTACAGTCATTAACGCAATAAGAATTCATTTTAAAGACTACAATTCTAATATTGATAAAGACTGGATTACTCCATTTAGATATTGCTCTTGTGTTTGGCACGAAGGTCAATATCGAAAGACTCTTAAATTAAAGCAGATAGTTAGCGATATAAATCGAATTCAGTATTCAACTTTTACAAATCTTGTATTAAATGGTGAAAAATATCCTGATTTAGAATTTTTAGAGGCTAATAAAGAAACTATAAAAGATAAGTCTTTATATTTTCCAAAAAAATGGTGATTAAAATAATATTACAAGATGATGAACTAAACAACTGAATCATTTTATAATGATTGAAAGAAAGATAATAAACAAAGCAAAATCATTTAAAGATCTTGATAAAACACTTAAAAAACTAATTAAGAATAAGAAAGCAAAAATTGCTGGATCAATATTTGAATATTTAACCAAGCTATATCTAGAAGTTTCACCTGAATATAAAACTAAGTTAAGTAAAGTTTATTTGCTTAATGAAGTTCCAACATCATTAAAGAAAAAATTAAGATTACCCAATACAGATGAAGGGATAGATTTAATAGCTGAAACATTTGATAATGAGTATTGGGCTATCCAATGTAAATATAGATCAGACAATACTGAAACCTTAAAGGTTAAAGGGGATCTTGCTACATTCAACAACCTAGCGTTTACAGTTTGTAAAAATATTTCTCATGGAATTGTTGCTGCAACAGTTAATAGACCACCCAAGAAAACTAAATTATTAAGTGTTGGATATATATTACTTACTGAATGGTTGAATCTTGATAGAGATAATGGAGATTTATATAATCAAATCAAATTAAAAGCTGCAGGTAAAGTTAGTAGACCAAAACTTTTATCACCAAGACCTCATCAAAAAGCAGCAATAGCAAAAACTATTTCATATTTTAAGTCTAATGAGCGAGGCAAAATGATTATGCCTTGTGGGACAGGTAAAAGCTTAACAGCATTTTGGATAGCTGAGAAAATGAGACCAAAATCTATTCTGGTTGCTGTTCCAAGTTTAGCGTTATTACAACAAACTCTCAAAGTATGGACTAGAGAATTTCTACTTCACAACATTCAACCTGATTGGCTATGTGTTTGCTCAGATGACACTGTTAAAGAAGAACAAGATGATTTTATAACCTTTTCAGCTGATCTTGGAATAAAAGTTGATACTGATCCAAGAACAATCAGAAACTTCCTAAGAAAGAAAACTAAAAAATTAAAGATAGTATTTACCACTTATCAATCAGGAAGAGCCACAGCAATTGGGTCAAAAGGATTTAATTATGATTTAGGTATTATGGATGAAGCCCATAAGACAGTTGGATCAGGTTCAAAGCCAATGGCCCATTTACTTCATCAAAAGAATATTAAAATCAAAAAACGTTTATTTATGACTGCAACTGAAAGGTTATTCAGAGGTGATAGTGATGAATATATGTCTATGGATGATCCAAGAGACTATGGAGATTTAATTTATGAATTAAGTTTTAAAGAAGCAATAAATGCAAAACCACCAATTATATCTGACTATAAAATAATAACTTTTGGTATTACTACCCCTGAAATAGAAAAGATTACTGAAGATAATAAGTATTTAGAGGTTAAAAAAGATCTTAAAGATATTACAGCAAGGGAACTTGCAACAGCTATTGCACTTAGAAAAGCAATTAAGAAATTAAAAATCAAAAATGCTATTTCATTTCACAGATCAATTAGAAGAGCTGATAATTTTAGAAAACAACAGGACTTAATCTCAAAAGTTTACCCAACTTACGGAAAATTAAAAACCTTCCATGTAAAAGGAGATATGCCAACATCAGATAGAGCTTTAGAGATGCTGTCCTTTGAAGAGGAAAAAGGTTTAATGACTAATGCAAGATGTCTTACAGAAGGTGTTGATTTACCTGCAATTGATTGTGTTTGTTTTACAGACCCTAAAAGAAGTAAGGTTGATATTGTTCAAGCTGCAGGAAGAGCTTTACGTTTGTCAAAGGGTAAGAAGTTTGGATATATATTAATTCCAATATTTATCCCTGATGGAATGACCTTTGATGAAGCTGCGGAGGAACAAGGTTTTGATGATGTATCCATAACAGTAAGAGCTTTAGCGACAACAGATAAAAGAATAGTTGAATATTTAAGAGCAATTTCAGAAGGTAAAAAACCTGGAGGTGGTAACCCAGTTGAAGGAATAACTTCTATTAATGAACTATATAAAGTTGAAGCTGAAAAGTTTAATAAAGCAGTTCAATTAAAAATTTGGGACAAAGTTGGCTATGGTAATTGGAGAACATTTTTTGATGCTAGAGAATATGTCAGATCATTTAATCTTAAAAATCAAAATGAATGGTCTTTTTTTTGCAAGACAAAGAAACCAATAGATATTCCATCAAACCCTCAACTGGTTTATTCAGAGTTTAAAGGTTTAAATGATTTTATAGGTACAAAAATTTTGTCAGGTCCTGCTAGGGCAAAAATGTTTGTTTCATTTTATGAGGCAAAAAAAATAGCTAGAGAAAACGATATTTGTCAAATTAAACAGTGGCATAAATTTGTTAAAAAAAAACTATAAGCAAAATATACCTATGCATCCTGATAGAGCATATAAAAAAGAATTTGTTTCATTTGATGATTTTTTTGAGAATAGATTTATTTCTATGAAAAATAGAACTTTTCTAGATTATGATAAAGCTAAAAAATCTATTCGTAAATTAAATATCAAAAATCATAAAGAATGGAAAAAAATTCATTAATAGTAAAAATTTTCCTACAAACATTCCAAAAGCACCAGATCAATACTATAAAAATTTTGAAGGTTTTGAAATTTTTTGGGGCAAAGAAAAGTTTCCTTTTTTATCAGGAAAAGAACATTTAGATTTAGTTAAAAAACATAAAATAAAAACTCATGGAGAATGGAAAAAATTTGTTAAAAAAAATTCAAATAAATTAAGATTATATATTCACTTAGAACGTTTAGATGCTTATAAAAAAGATCCAATATTTGAAAAAGCAAATTATTGGCAATTTGAAAAAGTAAAAAAATACATAAAAAAATTTAAATTTAAATCAATGTCACATTATAGGAAGTTTATTAAAAAAAATGATTTATCCAAAAAAATACCTCTATATCCTATTAGGGTATATAAAAATGACTACACTAGTGCAGGTGATTATTTGTCCAATGGCTACATTGCACCACAAGATAGAGATTATCTAACTTTAGATAATTCAAAAAAAATTCTAAAAAGAAAAAAAATAACTTCTATTAATGATTTCATAAGCTTTACTAAAAAACCTGGATTTGAAAAATATAATATTCCAAAATCTCCTGAATATTTTTATAAGAAATCTAATGCTTGGAAAGGCTGGACTGATTTTTTAGGCAAGAAATGAAAAAGTTTTGAAATTTTGCAAAATTTTTTTAGGTCATGTTTCAAAACAAAAATATTTTTTTCAGGTCTAGCTGTCCAAACCTTTGTATATACTAGAACTATATGAGACTCCTAATTTGTAAAAAGGGGATGGGGGTCGGTTAACAAATCGAAAACTGAAATTGTCTTAGTATCTTTTTATTAATATAATGTTCGTTAATGAAAGATAAGAAACAAAGCACAATGGATAGAATTCTAAACTATATGTTTGAGAATAAACTGAATACTTCCATTACTTGTATTGTTTATTTGTTGATATGTAAGGTTATTGATATGAACACAATCCAATGGTTTGGGGATGAAATCTTTATTGATCCAAGCAAAGGGAACATATTAGAATTTATTGTTGTTTATACATTCTTTGGATCCTGTGTAGTTGTTGGGATAGCAATTATAGTTGAGGCGCTAAAGGGGAAGTTATTCTAATGGCCTGGTACAATCTAAATAGTTCAGATAAGATCACAAAAGAAATAGTTGAGAGACCACCACTTGGTAAATGTGGATTTTGTGGAAGTCATGATGTTAAGATTAAAACTAGAATGAAGATCTACATATCAGAACATGAAATAGAAGATACCAATTGCTGCTACAGCTGCTATCACCAGAATAGTAAGAAAGCCATTGCTACATGAAGAAACTATTTTCAACTATTTTGTTTCTAGGTCTAATTTTAAGCGGGAATGTTTATGCAAAAGAGGATGTATTAAGATGTTCTATAAAATTTTTATCCGAGCTAAAGGAACCTGATATAAGAATGGAAGTAGAGATTGATTTAGATAAAAAGAAAATGTGGGTAGATGGTGATAAGTTCAACATTAAATTGATAGGTGAAAGAGCTATAAAAGCAGAAAATTCTACAGGTAATGTTAAGATTTCAATAGATAGGTTTGATGGTCATGTGACCATGGAAGCTCTTAGCTCTAGGTACGCTGGTTATTGTAAAAAATACAAAAAGATATTTTAATGAAAAAAGTATCAATAATAATATTCTTATTACTACTTGCTGCTCCAGCATCAGCTGAAAAGGTCCAGATGTTGGCTAAGGAAACAACAGTCAGTGCATTAATTGAAAATGGTTGGCAGTTACATACTGTCAGTAGTAGTGATTATGTTATTACATATACATTAATTAGATTTGGTGAAGTGGTAACATGTAAGGTTGATTCTAAAGATAGAATAAAATGTTTTAAACCGTGATGTCTAAGAAACGCAAGTTAGATAAAGATTTTTCTAAGAGAGATTATAATAAAAAAATATATCTTAAAAGATTCACCTTGGATTCACCTTGTTCATTTATCTCCCCATCCTTTCTATAGCTTAATACAACGATTTTTATTTTTAAAAAAAACTAAGTAAAATTTGAGTTTGTTGAAAATAAATGAGATTTTAGTGGTGCCCCCGCACGGATTCGAACCGCGGACCTATTGATTACAAATCAATTGCTCTACCAACTGAGCTACAAGGGCATCTTGAGTTTTGTAATATCATTTTTTTTATTATCAAGATATTTTTTTATGTTGATTTATATGATGAAAAACTATGGCCGCACTATTAGAAATATTTAAACTTTCTACATTTTCATTGATTTTAATCTTTACTGAAAAATCTGTATATTTATTTGTATGATGTTTAATTCCAGAACCTTCAGAACCAAATAGTAAAATATTATTTCCCTCCCATTTAATATCTATAAAATCTTTATTGCTTTTCGAGTCAAACCCATAAACCCAAAAATTCTTATCTCTTAGAAATTTAAGGGTGGTATTTATATTTGACACTTCAAAGATATTAAGATGCTCAACACAGCCACTAGCAGATTTGTACATTAATTTGCTTTCTTTTGGAAAATGTCTTTCCTTAACAATTAATCCATCTATGTTAAAAGATGCAGCGCTTCTAATTAATGACCCTATATTTCTTGGATCAGTAACTTCATCTAAACATACAAATGTTAAATTATTTTTGTCTGATATAAATTCTTTTAACTCAATTTTTTCTAAATGTTCTATTTCTGCAACATAGCCTTGATGAAGTATGCCTTCATTTTTAGAATATTTGTCTAATTCTTTCTTGGTTTTGAAATATATTTTGACATCCTTCAATAAATTTTTTTTAGGACTTAATCTGTGAATATTTTTTTTACTTTCCTCAGTTAAAAATACTTTTAAAATCTTCCTTTTTTCATTTTTTAAAGCCTCAAAAACAGCGTGTTTACCAACAATAAAAAAAGATGATTTGTTCATGATAATTATTGATTTTTATAAGCTTTTTTAACTATTTTACCAATATTTCACCTATTGCTTTTGTACAATAAAAATATATAAAACGCGTGTTGTTTAAAGCTTTATTGAACAAGGGGACGCTTCCCCAACGATTTAGGAGGGGTACCAAAGCGGTCAAATGGGGCGGGCTGTAAACCCGTTGACTTCGGTCTTCGAAGGTTCGAATCCTTCCCCCTCCACCATTCAATATAATTTTAAATAACTAGGAGTGTACTTGGGTGATGCGGGTGTAGTTCAATGGTAGAACGCTAGCCTTCCAAGCTGGATGTAAGGGTTCGATTCCCTTTACCCGCTCCAAAAATTTAAAATAAAATGTAAAGGAAAAAGAGGTAAACAAGTAATGTCAAAAGAAAAGTTTGTAAGAAATAAACCGCACTGTAACATCGGTACAATCGGTCATGTCGATCACGGTAAAACTACGTTAACAGCTGCGATCACAAAAGTTTTAGCTGAATCAGGCGGTGCGCAATTTACTGCTTATGATCAAATTGATAAAGCTCCTGAAGAAAAAGAGAGAGGAATTACAATTTCAACAGCACACGTTGAATATGAAACTGCAAACAGACACTATGCTCACGTAGATTGTCCAGGTCACGCTGATTATGTAAAAAATATGATTACGGGTGCAGCTCAAATGGATGGAGCAATTTTAGTTGTCAATGCTGCTGATGGTCCAATGCCTCAAACTAGAGAGCACATTCTTTTAGCAAGACAAGTAGGTGTACCTGCTATAGTTGTTTATTTAAACAAAGTTGATCAAGTTGATGATAAAGAAATGATCGATCTTGTTGAAGAAGAAATCAAAGATTTATTAACATCGTATAAATTCCCAGGTGACAAGACACCAATCGTTAAAGGTTCTGCTCTTGCAGCTGTTGAAGGTAGAGATGATGAAATTGGAAAAAATTCTATTATGGATTTGATGAAAGCTGTAGATGAATTTATTCCACAACCAGATAGACCAAAAGATAAAGATTTCTTGATGCCTGTTGAGGACGTTTTCTCAATTTCTGGAAGAGGAACTGTAGTAACAGGTAGAGTAGAGTCTGGTATTATTAAGACTGGTGATGAAATTGAAATAGTAGGTATTAGAGAAACAAAGAAAACAGTTTGTACTGGAGTTGAAATGTTTAGAAAGCTTCTAGATTCTGGAGAAGCTGGAGATAACATTGGAGCTCTTTTAAGAGGTGTTGAAAGAACTGATGTTGAAAGAGGACAAGTTCTTTGTAAACCAGGATCAATCACTCCACATACAAAATTTGAAGCTCAGGCTTATGTATTAAAAAAAGAGGAGGGTGGAAGACATACTCCTTTCTTTACAAAATATAGACCTCAGTTTTATTTTAGAACAACAGATGTAACTGGTGAAGTTGAGTTACCTGCTGGAACTGAGATGGTTATGCCTGGTGATGATGCCAAATTTACAGTTAAACTTATTACACCGATTGCGATGAACGAGAAATTAAACTTTGCAATAAGAGAAGGTGGTAGAACAGTAGGAGCTGGAGTAGTAACTAAAATTATAGAGTAAACTCCATAGGAGTGTAGCTCAATTGGTAGAGCGCCGGTCTCCAAAACCGGAGGTTGGGGGTTCGATTCCCTCCGCTCCTGCCAAAAAGGTTACAGTATTATGAAAAACCCTTTAAAATTTATTCAAGATGTAAAGCAAGAGGCTTTTAAAGTTACTTGGCCTACAGGCAAAGAAACATTGCAAGGAGCTCTTATGGTTGTTGCAATGGCTATTATTGCATCTTTATTCTTCTTGTTGCTGGATCAAGTTTTGAAGTTTTTTTTAGAATTAATTCTAAAGGTAAGTTTATAATGAAAAATTGGTATATAGTTCAATCTCATTCTAGTTTTGAAAACAAAGTTGCTGGTTTAATTAAAGAGGAGGCTGAAAAAGCAAAAGTTTCCGATAAAATTGAAGAAATTATTGTACCAACCCATGACATTACTGAAGTAAAAAGAGGGAAAAGAATTCAAAGAAAAAAGAAGTATTTTCCTGGCTATGTGCTTATAAAAAGTGAAATGGATAATAAACTTTATCATATGATTAAAGGCATTAAGAGAGTAAGTGGATTTTTAGGTTCAAAAGGAATGCCAATTCCAGTTTCAGATAAAGAAATTGAGAAAATTCTAGGTCAAATAAAAGATGGTGTAGCACAACCAAAATCTGCTATAGAGTACAGCGTTGGTGAAAAAGTTCAGGTAATTGATGGACCTTTTGCATCCTTTAGTGGTCTTGTAGAAGATATTGATGAAGAGAAGTTAAGACTTAAAGTATCAGTTTCAATTTTTGGTCGTCCAACACCTGTTGATTTAGAATTTAACCAAGTAGAGAAAGCAAGTTAATGGCAAAAAAAGAAATAAGTGGATACATAAAGTTACAGATTAATGGTGGACAAGCAAATCCTGCGCCACCTGTTGGTCCTGCTTTGGGTCAGAGAGGAATTAATATCATGGAATTCTGTAAAGCATTTAATGAGAAAACAAAATCTTTTGCTGGAAAACCTGTACCAGTTATCATTACAGTATATAAAGACAAAAAATTTGACTTTGTTTTAAAGTCACCTCCAGCATCTCATTTTATTAAAGAAGCTGTAAAACTTAAAAGTGGTTCAAAAGAACCTGGGAGAAATATAGTTGCATCAATTTCAAAAAAACAACTTGAAGAAATTGCTAAAAAGAAAATGGAAGACTTGAATGCACATGACTTAGAGGAAGCATCAAAAATTATTGCGGGATCAGCAAGATCAATGGGAATTGAGGTTAAGGAATAATGCCGTCAAAAAGATTTAAAAAATTACCAGAGAACACTAACACTCTACCATCAGAGAGCTTTGAGAAATTAGTATCATTAGTTAAACAGAATTGTACAACTAAATTCGATGAGTCTATTGATTTAAGTTTTCAAATTAATAACAAACAAAAAAAAAGTGAAATTAATATAAGAACTGCTGTTAATCTACCTGGTGGAACTGGAAAAACTGTAAAAGTTGCAGTTGTTTGTGAGGATAATAAATCTCAGGAAGCAAAAGACGCCGGTGCAGATATTGTTGGAGGAGATGAGTTTGTAGAAAAAATTAAAGGTGGTGAATTAAATTTTGAAAAATTAATCTGTACCCCAGGCATGATGATAAAACTATCGAAATTAGGTAAGGTTTTAGGTCCAAAAGGTTTAATGCCAAATCCTAAACTTGGTTCAGTAACAAATGATTTAGCAAAAGCTGTTTCTGATGCAAAGTCTGGACAAGTGGAGATTAGAAACGATAAAGATGGAAATATTGGTGTCAGTATAGGAAAAAAATCTTTTGATGATGAAAAATTAGTTAAAAATTATAATGCAATTATTGATGCATTAGAAAAAGAAAAAGCAAACAATACTCTTAAAGGTGATTTGGTTAAACAAGCATTTATAACATCATCTATGGGAGTTTCTTATAAAGTAAAATTAGGTAAGAGCATTTAATTATGATGAATAAAGAGCAAAAGAAGCATTACATTAGTGATATGTCAACTCAGTTTGATAAATCTGAGGCTGTAATAGTTACTCATTATCAAGGTTTAACAGTTTCTCAGTTAGATGAATTAAGAAAACAAATGAGAGAACATGGTATTAAATTTAAAATAACTAATAATAGAATTACAAAATTAGCTTTAGAAAAAACTAGATGTAAAGATTTATCAGATTTATTCAGTGGCCCAACAGCTGTAGCATTGTCTGAGGATGCAATTACATCTGCTAAAATATTAACTAAGTTTTCTAAAGAGAATCAGAATTTAAAAATTTTAGGTGGTATAATGGGTTCTGACGTTTTAGATGTTGCAGGAGTTCAAAATGTTGCGACATTACCATCTCTAGATGAAGCAAGAGCAAAAATAGTAGGTATTTTGAGGTCTCCAGCACAAAAAATTGCAAGTATTTTACTTGCGCCGGCGTCAAAAATCGCTATTTTAGCGCTCGAAAAATCAAAAAAATAACCAGGGACATTATACTAATATGGCTGACTTAAATAAAATTATAGAAGATTTATCAAGTTTGACTGTTGTAGAAGCAGCTGAACTTTCAAAACAACTTGAAGAAAAATGGGGTGTAACAGCAGCAGCAGCAGTTGCGGCAGCACCAGCGGCAGCAGCAGGTGCGGCGCCAGCAGAAGAAAAAGACGATTTTACAATTATGCTTACAGCAGCAGGTGATAAAAAAATAAATGTAATTAAAGAAGTTAGAGCTATCACTGCACTAGGATTAAAAGAAGCTAAAGATTTAGTCGAAGGAGCACCTAAAGAAGTTAAATCAGGTGTTAACAAAAAAGAGGCTGAAGAGATCAAGCAAAAACTTGAAGCAGCCGGCGCAAAAGTAGAACTTAAGTAATTTAAACAGGATTTTTTGCTGATTTAAATTTTTTAAATCAGTAGGTGTGATGCAACTATCTTTTACTAAAAAGAAAAACATAAGAAAAAGTTTCGGTAAACTAAAAGAGAGTTTATCTATTCCAAATTTAATTGAGGTTCAAAAAAACTCTTACAAAGAATTAACAGAATTCAAACAAGATGTTGAACAACATTTAATTAAAGGCTTTGATAGAGTATTTAAAAGCATTTTTCCAATCGAGGATTTAAACGACAAAGCAACTCTAGAATATGTTTCATATAAATTAGAAAAACCAAAATTTGATGTTGAGGAATGTATTACAAGAGGTTTAACTTATTCTGCAGCTCTTAAATGCACATTAAGATTAGTTGTTTATGAAATAGATCAGGAAAATAATACAAAAGATATCTTATCAGCAAAAGAACAAGAAGTTTATATGGGTGAGGTTCCAATGATGACTAACAGCGGTACTTTCATAACCAATGGTGTTCAAAGAGTTGTTGTTAATCAAATGCACAGAAGCCCTGGCGTATTTTTTGATCATGATAAAGGTAAATCGCACGCAAGTGGAAAACTGTTATTTAATTGCAGAGTAATACCTAATAGAGGTTCTTGGTTAGATTTTGAATATGATGTTAAAGACTTTCTTTATTTTAGAATTGATAGAAAGAAGAAAATATTAGTATCAACTTTACTTCAGGCACTTGGATTTTCAAAGAACGATATAGTCAACGAGTTTTATGAAAAAGACATTTATAATTTTGATGAAAAACTAAATAAATGGAAAACTAAATTTGATCCTGAAAATTACAAATCCAAAAATTTTTCTGAGGAAGTAATAGATGCCAAAAATAATAAAGTCATTGTCAAACAAGGTGAAAAAATTAATTTTTTAACTGCAAAAAAACTTTCAAACGATGGACTTAAAGAAATATTCGTATCAAGCGAGTCTTTGTTTGGAAAGTTCCTTCATAAAGACATCCAAATAGGTGAAGAAGTATTTAAAATAGGTACAGAGTTAAATGATACTATTGTTCAAAAAATAATTGAAGCAAACATTAAATCTATCGAAATTTCCAAGACAAATTCTATTACAAAAGGACCATACCTATTATTAACTTTGTTAAATGATAAAAATGAAAACAAAAATGATGCTATCACTGAAATTTATAAAGTTTTAAGACCAGGAGAGCCACCAACTATTGAGATTGCGACTCAAATTTTTAATAATCTATTTTTCAGCTCAGACAGGTATGATTTGTCAGATGTTGGAAGAGTAAAAATGAATTCTAGATTAAATCTTAATTGTTCAGATAAAATAACAATTCTTAGAAACGACGACATATTAGCTATTGTCCAAAAAATGTTAGATTTAAGAGATGGAAAAGATGAAATTGACGATATTGATCATCTTGGCAACAGGAGAGTTAGGTCCGTTGGTGAATTAGTTGAAAATCAAGCTCGTATTGGCGTTTACAGAATGGAAAGAGCGATTAAAGAAAAAATGACCACTTTAGATGTTGAGTCTGCAATGCCACAGGATCTAATAAATGCTAAACCCTTAACGATTTCTTTAAAAGATTTTTTTGCAACTTCTCAACTTTCTCAATTTATGGACCAAACAAATCCGTTATCAGAAATTACTCATAAAAGAAGAGTTTCTGCTTTAGGACCTGGTGGCCTTACAAGAGAAAGAGCAGGATTTGAGGTTCGTGACGTTCATCCAACACATTATGGAAGGATCTGCCCAATTGAAACACCTGAGGGGCCAAACATTGGTTTAATTAATAGTCTTTCTACTTATTCAAAAATTAACAAATATGGTTTTATAGAAAGTCCATACAAGAAAGTAGAAAATGGAGTCGTTCAAGATAAAATTGAATATCTTTCTGCAATGGAAGAAACTAAATTTACAATTGCTCAAGCCAATTCTGTTATAGATAAAAACGGTAAATTTAAAGAAGATCTTGTATCTTGTAGAGAAAACCTAAACTTTATTTTATCAAAACCAGAAAATATTGATTACATCGATGTATCGCCAAAACAATTAGTCTCAGTTGCTGCGTCTTTAATTCCATTTTTAGAAAATGATGATGCCAACAGAGCATTAATGGGATCAAACATGATGAGGCAGGCTGTACCTTTATTAAAACCTGAAGCACCACTAGTTGGAACTGGTATTGAAAGTGATGTAGCTTTAGATTCTGGTGTTACAATTGTTGCAAGAAGAGATGGAGTTGTTGATAAAATTGATGGAAAAAGAATTGTAATTAAAGCGTCAAATGAAAAAGATTATTCTCAATCAGGTGTTGATATTTATAACTTACAAAAATTTAAAAGATCAAATCAAAATACTTGTATTAATCAAAAGCCATTAGTTAGAGTCGGTGATAAAGTTAAATCAGGAGATATTATAGCAGATGGTCCATCAACTAAAATTGGTGAACTTGCTCTAGGTAAAAATGTTACTGTAGCGTTTATGCCATGGCAAGGTTACAATTTTGAAGACTCAATTCTTATTTCTGAGAGATGTGTAACTGATGATGTATTTACCTCGATACATATTGAGGAGTATGAAGTGATGGCGCGTGATACAAAATTAGGTGAAGAGGACATTACAAGAGATATACCTAACGTAAATGAAGAAGCTTTGAAAAATTTAGATGAATCCGGTATGGTTTATATAGGTGCGGAAGTAAAACCAGGAGATATACTAGTTGGAAAAGTAACTCCAAAAGGAGACTCAGCTTCAGGACCTGAAGAAAAGTTATTAAGATCAATATTTGGAGAAAAAGCAATCGATGTTACTGATACATCTTTAAAAATGCCTAGTGGAAGTGGAGGTATTGTTGTTGATGTAAGAGTTTTTAATAGACACGGTATAGAAAAAGACGAAAGATCAATTACAATTGAAAGGGCAGAGATAGAAAGCGTTCAAGAAGATAAAAAAGTTGAGGAAGAAATTTTAGAGAGAAGCATTAAACAAAGAGTAACATCGTTTTTAGCTGGCTCTTCACTAGATAAAAAAATAAAAGATTTAGATGCTGGAACTAAATTAGATGAGTATAAAATTAATAGTTTATTAATTTCTGATTTATTTAAAGTAACTACAAATGATGCCAAAAATTCAGACTTATTATCACAACTTAAAGAGCAATATAATAGTGCAAAAAAAGATATTCAGGATCGTTTTGAAGATAAAGTGTTAAAAATCAGACAAGGTGATGATTTATTACCAAGCGTCATGAAAATGGTAAAAGTCTTTGTAGCTATTAAAAGAAGACTTAGACCAGGTGATAAAATGTCGGGAAGACATGGTAATAAAGGAGTAGTTAGTAAAATTGTTCCAGTAGAAGATATGCCGTATAGAGAAAATGGAAAACCAGTTGATATAGTTTTAAATCCATTAGGAGTACCTAGTAGAATGAATGTAGGTCAAATTTTAGAAACTCATCTAGGGTGGTCTTGCACTGAACTTGGTGAAAAATTAAAAAATTTAGTTAATGAAAATCAGAAAAAGATTGAAAAAACAGAAAAAATGAAAACATTTTTAAAATCTGTTTATGGTGATGATGTTTATGAGGAAAACATCGATAAATTAACAAACACAGAATTTGAAGATCTATGTGATAACATTCAAAATGGTGTCCCAATAGCGACACCAGTTTTTGATGGCGCTAAAGAGCAGGATGTAACAAACATGCTAGATTTAGCTGAACTTCCAAACTCTGGACAAACAAATCTATGGGATGGAAGAACGGGTGAAAAATTTGATAGACCAGTAACTGTTGGAACAATTTATATGCTAAAGTTACATCACCTTGTTGAAGATAAAATCCATGCAAGATCAACTGGACCTTATAGTTTGGTTACTCAACAACCACTCGGTGGTAAAGCCCAATTAGGTGGACAGAGATTTGGTGAAATGGAAGTATGGGCATTAGAAGCATATGGTGCCTCATATACTTTACAAGAAATACTGACAGTAAAATCAGATGATGTAGCTGGAAGAGTAAAAGTTTATGAAACGATAGTTAAAGGTGAAGAGAACTTTGAGTCTGGAATACCAGAGTCGTTTAATGTTTTGGTAAAAGAAATAAAGTCATTAGCACTAAATGTGGAGTTAAATTAATATGAGTAAAGAATTAACAGATTTATTTAAAGGTTCCGAAATTTCAGAAGCTCAAAATTTTAATAGCATTAAGATTACATTAGCTAGCCCTGAAAAAATTAAATCCTGGACATATGGTGAGATAAAAAAACCTGAAACAATAAATTATAGAACATTTAGACCAGAAAAAGATGGCTTGTTCTGTGCAAGAATTTTCGGCCCAATAAAAGATTATGAGTGTTTGTGTGGAAAATACAAACGAATGAAATTTAGAGGAATTATATGTGAGAAATGTGGTGTTGAAGTTACAAAATCAAATGTAAGAAGAGAAAGAATGGGACACATAAACCTTGCTACCCCTGTTGCTCATATATGGTTTTTAAAGTCTCTACCTAGCAGAATATCATTGGCTATTGATATGAAACTTAAAGAGGTTGAGCGAGTTCTTTATTTTGAAAATTTTATAGTTATTGAACCTGGATTAACTGGACTAAAGAAAAATCAATTACTTGGTGAAGAGGAATTAATTAAATATCAAGATGAATATGGTGAAGAGTCTTTTACAGCGGGCATTGGCGCAGAGGCAATTCTTGAAATTTTAAAATCAATCAATCTTGAAGAGGAAAAAAATATTCTAATCAAAACAATAAAAGAGACTAAATCAAAAGTATCAGAAGAAAGATCAATAAAAAGGTTAAAGCTAATTGAATCTTTTATAGAAACTGGAAATAAGCCGGAATGGATGATTTTAACAACAATTCCTGTTATTCCTCCAGAATTAAGACCTCTAGTACCATTAGATGGCGGCAGATTTGCAACCTCAGATTTGAACGACCTATATAGAAGAGTAATAAATCGAAATAACAGATTAAAGAGATTAATGGATCTTAAAGCTCCAGATATTATTGTCAGAAACGAGAAAAGAATGCTTCAAGAATCTGTTGATGCATTATTTGACAATGGAAGAAGAGGCAGAGTTATTACTGGGACAGGCAAAAGACCATTAAAATCTTTAGCTGAAATGTTAAAAGGTAAACAAGGAAGATTTAGACAAAATTTATTAGGTAAAAGAGTAGATTACTCAGGGAGATCGGTAATAGTCGTTGGGCCAGATCTAAAACTACATGAATGTGGTCTTCCAAAAAAAATGGCGCTTGAATTATTCAAACCATTTTTATACGCAAGATTAAATAAGTTAGGCTTAGCATCAACAATTAAACAAGCAAAAAAATTAGTTGAAAGAGAGAGAAATGAAGTTTGGGATGCATTAGAGTTAATAGTTAGAGAACACCCGGTCATTTTAAATAGAGCTCCAACACTTCATAGATTGGGAGTACAAGCTTTTGAACCAAAACTTATTGAAGGAAATGCCATAGAACTTCATCCATTAACTTGCGCTGCATTTAATGCTGACTTTGATGGTGATCAAATGGCTGTACACGTTCCACTAAGTTTAGAGGCACAATTAGAGGCAAGAGTACTAATGATGTCTACTAATAATATTTTAAGTCCATCTAATGGCAAACCGATAATTGTTCCTAGTCAGGACATGATTTTAGGAATTTATTACTTATCTCAGCCACCATATCAAAAAGATAGAGTAGAAGGCTATTTTGTTAACACATCCGAAATAGAACATGCGCTTGAAATTGGTCAAATCAAAGTCCACTCAAGAATAGTTTCAAGATTTAAAACTGTTGATGAGAAAGGAAATACTAAATTTGAAAAACACATTAGCACAGCAGGAAGATTTTTATTATCAAATTTAATACCAAAAAATGTTAATAATAAATTTTCATTAGTAGATAGACTTCTACCTAAAAAAGTTGTTTCAGAAGTTATTGATCATGTTTTTAGGTTCTCAGGACAAAAAAGTACAGTAATATTCTGTGACAAGTTAAAAGATTTAGGTTTTAAACACGCGTTCAAAGCTGGAATTTCATTTGGTAAAGATGATCTGGTTATACCGGATAATAAACAACAATTAATTGATGAGACAAAAAAATTAATTTCAGATTATGAAAACCAATATGCTGAAGGATTGATCACAAGAGGTGAAAAATATAACAAAGTCATCGATGCATGGTCAAAATGTACCGATAGAGTTGCGTCTGAGATGATGAAAAGGATTTCTGCTACTGAGGTTACTGAAGATGGTCTTAAAATAAATTCAGTATTCATGATGGCAGATAGTGGTGCAAGAGGATCTGCTGCGCAAATGAAGCAATTAGCTGGAATGAGAGGTTTGATTGCGAAACCATCAGGTGAAATTATCGAGTCACCTATTACTTCAAATTTTAAAGAAGGTTTAACAGCTCTTGAATACTTTAATTCGACACACGGAGCTAGAAAAGGTTTAGCTGATACAGCTTTGAAAACTGCAAGTTCAGGATATTTAACACGAAGATTATGTGATGTTGCTCAAGATTTAACTATTACAAAACCCAAGTGTGATATGAAATGTGGATCTATTAAACTTACAGAAGTCTTAGAAGGTGGAAACATAATGGTAAGTTTATCCGAGAGAGCTCTTGGTAGAGTTGCAGCAAAAGATGTAAAAAATCCATTAACTGGTGATATTTTAATAAAGAAAAATGAAATGATAGATGAAGCAGGATGTGAAAAAATTGATGCGGCTGGAGTAAAAAGTATAAATGTATACTCTGTAATGACATGTAAAGCAAAAGAGGGTGTTTGCGCAACCTCATATGGAAGAGACTTATCTAGAGGTAAAATGGTCCATGTTGGTGAAGCTATTGGAATGATTTCTGCTCAATCAATTGGTGAACCAGGCACACAATTAACAATGAGAACGTTTCACGTTGGCGGAACTGCATCTGTAAAACAAGAATCACAAATTGTATCGAGCTCAGATGGAATATTAAAAATTGTGAATACCAATTTATTAGAAGACTCAAAGAAAAATCAAATAGTTATGGGGAGAAATACTGAGCTTTCAATAGAAGATGGAAACGGATTACAAGTAGCTTCTTACAAAGTTCCTTATGGTTCAAAACTATTTTTTCAAAACGATGATAAAATTAAAAAAGGTGCAAAGATATGTGAATGGGACCCTTACACAACACCTGTAATTGCAGAAAAGGATGGAATTGCTAATTATGTTGATTTAATTGATGGAGTTTCGCTTGCTGAAACCATTGATGATGCTACGGGAATTTCAACAAAAGCAGTTGTTGATTGGAAAACACAATCTAAAAATACTGATCTAAAACCAAGAATTACACTTAGAGATGCAAAAGGTAATGTAATTAAAAAAGCAGATGATAATGAAGCTAGATATTATTTAGTTCCAGACTCAATTTTATCTGTAAAAGATGGCCAAAAAATTTCAGCAGGTGACGTTATTGCAAGATTACCTAAAGAAACAACTAAAACAAAAGACATTACTGGAGGTTTACCAAGAGTAGCAGAATTATTTGAAGCAAGAAAAGCTAAAGACAGTGCGATAATTGCTGAAAATGATGGAAAAGTAATTTTTGGAAAAGAGGTAAGAGGCAAACAAAGAGTAACTATCGAGTCGGAGAATGGTGAAACTTCTAGTTACTTAATTCCTAAAGGAAAACATATCAATTTTAATCAAGGTGAAAAAATTAAAAAAGGAGAATATCTATTAGACGGTCAACCATTGCCTCATGATATTTTAAGAATTTTAGGTATTGAAGAATTGACTGAATACTTTGTTAATCAAGTTCAAGATGTTTATAGACTTCAAGGAGTAATAATTAACGATAAACACATTGAAGTAATTTTAAGACAAATGCTTAAAAAAATTGAGGTTAAAGAACCAGGTGATAGCAGCCTTTTACCTGGAGAGGTTATAGATAGAATTAAATTTGATCAACTTAATGAAAATTTAAAAGCTGACCGTAAAAACCCAGCAGTTGGTGAGAGAGTTTTGATGGGAATTACAAAAGCATCACTACAAACAGAGTCATTTATATCTGCTGCATCATTCCAAGAAACAACAAGGGTATTAACTGATGCTGCAATAAAAGGTAAAGTTGATAAATTAGTTGGATTGAAAGAAAATGTTATTGTTGGGCGACTAGTTCCTGCTGGTACAGGTTCAATTAAGAACAATTGGAATAGAAAAGCGCTAGATGATGATAAAAAATTCCTAACTGAACAAGAGACCTCAGAACCATCAGAAGCTCAAATTAATCAATAAAATTAGGCAAAATTTAACTGCTTTTAGTTTGACAAATACAATTTCTAATGTATTTTGGCCATGTTTTTGGTTGGAATGTAGTGACTTGATCGCTAAACGCTGCCACAAATAACCTGTCAGTTATTTCATCAAAAATAAATAAAATATAAATTTATGCCAACAATAAACCAGTTGTTAAGAAAAAGTAGAACACGACCATTAGCAAGGAACAAAGTTCCAGCTTTACAAAAACAACCTTTAAAAAGAGGTGTGTGTGTT
>CACGTU010000012.1 GCA_902576045.1 uncultured Pelagibacteraceae bacterium
AGACAATAAAAAAGGAAATTACAAAAGATAAAATTAAAAAAATAATTTGTGATATATTTAGTTTTTTTATTTTATCTTTTATCCATTTTATATTTGGTCCTAATGCCATAAAAAATAAAAAAGGTATAAGAAATGGAACGATTAATTTATGATAAAATGGTGGTCCTACCGAAATTTTAGCGTCATTAATAACTTCAAGAAAAATTGGATATGCTGTCCCGACTAATACTACTGATAAAAAAAACATCATAAACCAGTTATTGATTAATATACTTGTCTCTCTACTAACTAAAAATGATCTTTGGTATGTATCTGGAAAATTTTTTTGATTAAAAAAGAAAATAGAAACAGCCAGTAAAACAAGAAATAATAAGAATGTTAATATAAAGACTCCTCTGGATGGATCATTAGCAAATGTGTGAATTGAATTGAGTATCCCTGATCTTACTAAAAATGTTCCACTCATACTTAATGAAAATGTTGTGATTGATAAAATTACAGTCCAAGAATGAAAAACATTTCTATTTTTAAGAACTATTATTGAATGAAGTAATGCAGTCAAACAAAACCAAGGCATCAATGAAACATTTTCGACTGGGTCCCAAAACCAGAAACCACCCCATCCTAATTCATAGTAAGCCCATATAGATCCTAGAAGAATTCCAACTGATAAGAATATCCAAGATATTAATATCCAATTTTTAATATGAGATGCCCAAACATTGTCTACAGTTTTAGTAATTAAAGCTGCTAATGATGCAGAAAAAATTATAGAGGTTCCAACATAACCCACATATAAAAGCGGTGGATGGATAGCCAGCGCTGGATCTTGCAAAATTGGATTTAAACCTAAACCTTCATCAGGTATTGGAAAAATGTTTAAAAATGGATTAGATGTAAAAAGAATGAAGAGTAAAAAACCTAAAATAATAATTTCCTGAAATAAAATCGTTAGAATTCTATATCTTACATTCATTTTTTTTGAGGTAACAAAAAAAATGAACAAAAAGAAAGTTAGCACTAATAACCACAACAGTAGACTTCCCTCATGATTGCCCCAGGTACCGGATATTTTATAAAAAAGAGGTTTTAACGTATGAGAATTATTGAACACTGTAATATTTGAAAAGTCAGAAAAAACAAAAGCAAAAACTAGGGTAAAAAAACTTAAAATTGTCATAAATAGTTGTACTGACAAAGTTGCAAAAAATGTTTGATCAATTTTTTTGTCAAAATTTTTTGAGGAAATATATGATTTTAATATTAAGTATACAGATACAAATAAACAGATATATAGTGAATAAGCTCCGATTTGATTAATCATTTCTAATTTCCTTGCATTGCCTCTTTAACCTCTGGAGGCATATAATTTTCATCATGTTTTGCTAAAATTTTTTCTGCTTTTAAATATTTTCTATCTTCTAAATATCCCTCTGCAACTACTCCTTTTCCCTCCTCAAATAAGTTTGGTACAGCTCCACTAAAAGTTACAATTATCTCATTTTTAAAATCAGTAATTACAAATTTTAAATTTTTATTTTCAATTTCTATTGAGTTTTTTTTAACCATCCCACCAACTCTTATTTTTTTACTTTCTATTTGATTTAAATTATTTATGTCAGTCGGTGATTTGAAAAATACAACATTTTCTTTTAATGAATTTATCACCAAAAAAGTGATAAGAATTGCTGAAGTGAATACTAAAATAATAAAAAAAGCTCGTATCTTGACTTTTTTACCATACATGAAAATCTAAAGTTAAATTTTAGATGTTGAAGTACTTGATAAAATTCCTCTGTAAATTTCTTGCTTTTTTGCAATTTCAGCTTTGTCAATATCTAAATTTTTAAATTTAGCTTCAAAGTTCCTTAACTCTTTATTTAGCTGAATTTTAGTTACGAAATATAAAGTACCAAAACTTAACAAAGTAAACATAAAAGATGACCAAACATATAAACCGTATCCGTTCATGTTTAAAATTTCACTTATCATAATCTATCTAATCCTTTATTTTTAATTTTTAGCAGTTCTGTATGATATTTCATTAAAAATATTAAAATTGAGAAAAGTGCAAATGCCGCAGTCATTATACCTAATGGCATAAGCATAGTTGAGTGAATAGTGGTTTCCTTAAATACATTTACAGAAGACGGTTGGTGCAAGGTTGACCACCAGTCAACAGAAAATTTAATTATTGGAACATTTATTAATCCAAAAATTGCAATGTATGAACTAAGTTTAATTGATTTCTTTTCATCCTCAAAAATTTTCCAACTCAGTATGAACATCAAGTAAAATACAGCAAGAAGTAACATTGATGTAATTCTAGCATCCCACGCCCACCAGGTACCCCATGTGGGCTTTCCCCAGATTGAGCCTGTAACTAATGCAATAATATTAAATACAAAGCCAGATGGTGCTAAACTTTTAGAAATTAAAATAAAATTTTTATTTTTAAAAATTAAAATTCCAAAAGATAAGATTGATATAACAGAAAATATGCCAAGTGAAATCCAAGCTGCAGGAACATGAACATACATTATTCTTACAGAGTCACTTTGTTTATAATCCTCAGGAGAAAGTACCAAAGCTTCAAACAATCCAAGAATTAAAACTGCAATAAATAACGCAAAAATAAATTTCTGAAGCTTATTAATAACCTTTAAAGTGTTACTAGGATTAAAATAATTTAACATGAGTTTTTATAACATAAATAATCGATATAAATTTTGATAAATCGTCTGACCGAGAATACTGAGGGAGATAAAAATGGGATTAATAAGCATTCTCAGCCAGATATAAGTTAATAATATTTATAAGTTATGACTTCTGTTTGTATAAAATGTGTTAAAAAGTAGGCTTTCGATTAATTTGAAGGTTTAAAATAACTTGAGCCTTTTTTCCCCGAAAAAATCTCATTTATCAATGGATGTTTAATGGGTTCTTCCGAGTCGTCTGTTAAAAGATTTTGTTCTGACACGTATGCTTCATATGTTATTTCATCATTTTCAGCGAGTAGGTGATAAAAAGGCTGGTCTTTTCTAGGTCTAACGTTTTTAGGTATTGATTGGTACCATTCTTCTGAATTATTAAATTCAAAATCCACATCATAAATCACACCTCTAAATTCGAAGTGCTTATGCTTTACTACATCACCTATTGAAAATTTAGCTTTTTGAATACTCACCAAACAAATATGGATATTTGAAAAAAAAAATCAATAAAAAAAATATGATTGTTTTATTAATCTGATAATATGTAGCAGTGAATAAATCTTTCTTAAAATTTATTACAGATATCGGACCTTTAGTAATTTTTTTTTTCTTTTACTATAATAACGATAAAAATTTAAAAATAGCTATACCTCCACTCATAGTTGCAACTATAATTGCAGTTCTTATAGTTTGGATACTAGAGAAAAAAATTCCAATGGTTCCACTGATAAGTGGTGTGTTAATTACATTATTTGGAGGTTTAACAATATATTTTGATAATCCAGTTTTCATCTACATGAAGCCCACAATAATTAATATTTTATTCGCGCTAGCCTTATTTTTTGGAAAATATTTTACAGATGAGCCTGTTTTAAAAAAAATTTTAGGAAAATCTTTACCATTGAGTGATGAAGGCTGGAAAATCTTAAATAATAGATGGATGTATTTCTTTTTTGGTCTTGCATTATTAAATGAAGTAATTTGGCGAACGCAAACAGAAGAGTTTTGGGTTAACTTCAAAGTTTGGGGAATGCTTCCAATCACATTTATTTTTACTGCTTTTCAAATTGGTCTTATTAACAAGTACAAACTAAATGAATAGAAACTTAAAACTTGTTGTAAATAACTTAAAAAAAGATGAGGAAATAAAGTATTTTTTTGAAAAGAATGAGTTGAAAATTATTTTGGATCTCTATGCTAAAATGGTATCTGAAGGATCTTGGAGAGACTACGGGCTTTCTATTTCTAGCAAACAAGTAAGTTTTAGTGTTTTTAAAAATGCTGCTGAAAATGCTATCTATAAAATTTGTAAAAACTTTAAACCATCAAATAAAAACTTAAGGTATTTGATCACTGATACTAATGGTAAAATACTAAAAAATTCTTTTGATCTTGAAAATTTATTAAAGAATACTAGTTGGAAAAAATTAAAGAATTAATTATCTTCTCTGCCCAAAGAGTCTTAGCAACATTATAAATAAATTAATGAAATCTAAATACAAAGTTAAAGCACCCATAACTGCTTTTTTGCCCATCAATTCTCCAGAGTCTGAGGCAACATACATATTCTTAATTTTTTGAGTATCATAAGCAGTTAAGCCCACGAAAATTAAAACTCCAATTATAGAAATTGCAAAATACATCATAGAAGATTTAAGAAAAATATTAACTAGTGAAGCAATAATAATTCCAATTAAACCCATCATTAAAAAAGATCCAAATTTAGTTAGATCTCTTTTTGTTGTGTAACCGTAAATACTCATTGCACCAAAAGTTGCTGAAGATATGAAAAATACTCTAGTAACACTTAAACCTGTGTAAACTAAAAGAATTGAGGACAAAGAAAGACCCATTAAAGCTGCGAATATCCAAAAGGTAGTTTGAGCTTTTGATGAACTCATTTTGTTTATTCCAAAACTCATGTAAAAAACTATTGCAAGAGGTGCGAGCATTACTACCCATTTTAATCCTGACAAATATATAGCATTACCAAATTCAGTTAATGCAACAATTGAACCATTAGCATCTGTAACAACCGACATTTTAAAAGATAACAGTGCTATAATTCCAGTTAATAGAACTCCTGTAGCCATATAGTTATATACTTTTAACATATAGGCTCTTAAACCTTCATCCATTACAACTGCTTGTTTTGTAGTTGTAGATTTATTTAAAATATTTTCTTTATTGAATTCCATGAAATTTATATAATATCATATTTCTATATTTTCAAGTCACCAAAATATAAGTAAAAATAACTTTAAAGAATGAATTACAAAAAATTAGGAAATACAGACCTTAAAGTAAGCACAATTTGTCTCGGCACAATGACCTGGGGAGAACAAAATACTGAAGCAGAAGCCTTTCAACAGATGGATTTTGCATTAACTGAGGGCGTAAACTTTTGGGACACAGCTGAACTTTATGCAGTTCCTCCAAAAGAGGAAACTTACGGTCATACTGAAAAAATCATAGGTAATTGGTTTAAAAAAAACAAAAAGAGAGAAGATATTATTTTGGCAACAAAAGTTGCTGGACCATCTAGGGATTACTTGAGAAAAGGTGAAAATAGTTTTGTAGGTAAAAATTTAGAAAATGCGCTCAATGATAGTCTTAAAAGATTGAACACTGACTATGTAGACTTGTATCAACTTCATTGGCCAGAAAGAAATGTCAATAACTTTGGAAGATTGGGTTATGAACATAAAGAAAATGAATGGAACCAATTCGAAGACGTTCTTAATGAGTTAAAAAAATATATTGATAAGGGTAAAATCAGATATGTAGGGCTATCAAATGAAACTCCTTGGGGAGTAATGAATTATATTAAACTTTCTAAAGATAAAAATTTACCAAGAATGATGTCTATTCAAAATCCCTATAGTTTACTTAATAGATCTTATGAAGTCGGACTTGCAGAGGTGTCTATTAGAGAACAGATAGGATGTCTCTCCTATTCACCTTTGGCAAGTGGATATTTATCAGGCAAATATAGAAATGGAGAATTGCCAAAGGGCTCGAGAATGGAGAGAGATTATGATTTTTGGACCAGATATAGAAAGCCCAATACTGAAAAAGCAGTAGAGGAATATTTCAAAATAAGTGAAAAATATGGTCTAGATATGAGTCAAATGTCCATTAAATTTTGTGAGGAACAAGAATTTATGACAAGTGTGATAATAGGTGCAACAACAATGGATCAGTTGAAAACTAATATAGAAAGTGTAAAAATCAAACTAGTTCAAGAAGTAATAAATGCAATTAATAATGTTCAAAAAATATTTCCAAATCCATGTCCATAATTAGATACTCAATTATTTTTTTATTTTTAACATTTTCATCAGGCTTTGCTGAAGAAGTTAAAAAAATTGGAAAGTTTAAAGACTGGGAAGTAATTCAAGTATTAGATACAAGTGGAAAAATTTGTTTTGCTCAATCTAAACCTGTTTTACAATCTCCAAAAAAGGGAGATAGAGAAGCAAGGCTATTTGTTACATTTAGGCCAACTGATAAAATTTCAGACGAGGTAAGCACTACATCTGGTTACGAATATAATAGTCAAAATTCAATAATAGCATCATCTGGGAAATCTAAATATAAATTTGATATTGCGCAGGAAGACTTTGCGTGGATTTCAAGCAATAAAATAGAAAAAAGAATTATAAAAAGAATGAAAAAAGCCTCAAGAATAATGGTTACTGCATATAATAAATCAGGATCTCAAACAATTGATCATTATTCCTTGATGGGTTTTACCAAAGCATACAATTCAGCAAAAAAAAATTGCACATAAAAACATGAGGTCAAAAAAAAGAATAGTGCTTGCCTATTCTGGAGGGTTAGATACTTCTATAATTTTAAAGTGGCTTCAAGAGAATTATGATGCAGAAGTAATATGCTACACTGCCGATATTGGCCAAGAATTAAATAAAAATAAAATTATTAAAAATGCAAAAAAACTTGGTGTAAAAAAAATAATTATAAATGATCTAAAAGATATTTTTGTAAAAGATTACATTTACCCAATGATTAGAGGACATGCAATTTATGAAGGTGTCTATTTACTTGGTACATCAATTGCACGCCCGTTAATTGCAAAAGACCAAATAAGAGTTGCTAAGAAATTTAAAGCCTATGCTGTTTCGCATGGATCGACAGGAAAAGGCAATGATCAAATAAGGTTTGAATTAGGTTATCATTATTTTGGTTCAAATATAAAAATTATTGCTCCATGGAGAATTTGGAAATTAAGATCAAGAACTGACTTAATTAATTACGCAAAAAAATACAATATTCCAATTCCAAATGATAAAAAAGGAGAACCACCTTTTTCTGTAGATGATAATTTATTCCATACCTCGACAGAGGGAAAGGTCTTGGAGAACCCCAGAAACTCAGCCCCAGAATTTATTTTTCAAAGAACTGTTTCACCTGAAAAAGCGCCAAATAGACCAACTTATGTCACTATAAATTTTAAAAATGGTGATCCTTTTGGAATTAATGGAAAAAAAATGTCACCTGCTAAGTTACTGTCAAAACTTAATAATTTCGCTGGTAATAATGGAATTGGAAGGGTTGACTTAGTTGAGAATAGATTTTTAGGAATCAAATCTAGAGGTGTATACGAAACACCTGGTGGCACTCTTTTAATTAATGCACATAGAGCAATTGAGTCTGTTACTTTAGATAAAGTAACCATGCATAAGAAAGATCTAATTATGTCTAGATATGCAGAATTGATTTATAATGGTTACTGGTATTCAAAAGAAAGATTTAAACTTCAGAAAATTGTTGATTTAAAAAGAAGTAAAGTTAACGGTGCAGTAAAGCTTAAATTATATAAAGGGAATATTACAATTCAATCAAGAGTTACTAATAGCGGTGCTTACTCAATGAAGAAAGTTTCATTTGAAGAGAACAAGTCATTTAATAAATCTAACGTTGAAAGATTTATCAATTTTCATAAAAAAAAGCTTCGTTAACAGTAAAGTTTAGGGCAAATTAGCATTTGTTTAAATTTTAAAAAATTATATCTTCAATATATGGAATCAATTAAAAATTGGATGAGAGATGCTGCAAATATTTTATTTGATGATAGTAAAAATGATTTACGTGCACTTCCTAAAACAGTAAGACTACAAATTTTATTAGTTTTAAGTTTTATTTGGACTACAGTTTTTAGTTTATATGTTTTTTCATATACAACTTTTGCATTTGGGTGGGCTGGTCTTTTTTTAGCTCATATAGGATTAATATTTGCCGTCTATATGACTTTTAAACAATTCCATAAAGCAGAAGCAAGATCCGCAAGTGTTTTTCAAACTAAAAATTTTGATCCTTTTAAAATAATGGTAATTGTTTTTGTTATAGTATTTATCTTTATTTTTTCAAAAGGCATTGAAGTTTTAACTAGCCCGAATCCAAATTCTTATTCAATTCCATATGATGGTCCTTTAAAATCAGCATTTGAAAAATGGCTACCATTTACTAAAGGTAAATAATGGACAATATTACAAAAAACTTACAATTAGCTTTAATGTGTATTATTTTGGTAAGCACTGTTATTGCTGTTGGCATAGAAATTAAAAATATGTTCACCAATCAGTTGGTAACATTAGCTGATTTACTTTTGATGTTTCTATACTTAGAGGTGCTAGCTATGGTTAGAGTTTTTTGGAACCAACAGTCTATTAGTATTACACTTCCATTACTTATTGCGATAACGGCTCTTGCACGGTTTATTATCTTACAAGGTAAAGAGATGGATCCTACTGCACTTGTTTACGAAGCAGTTGCGATATTGTTAATTGCTGGAGCGATTGTTGTTTTAAGATTACGACACAGTGATAAATTAGGTCTAAAGAAAAAAAAATCGAAATAATTTAAAGCAATGTTTGAAGCTTCAAGGGCTAAGGCCATAAATCAATTAGATAATTTTGTTGATAATAATCTTGCAGAATATTCTAGATTAAGAAATTTTGATTTTGGACCTGAAAAGAGGTTAAATGTGTCTTGTTTATCACCATATATAACTCATGGGATAATTAATGAAGAAGAGGTGATACAAAAATCACTAAGTAAATTTTCTTTCTCAAAAAATGAAAAATTTATTCAAGAAGTTTTATGGCGAACATATTGGAAAGGTTGGTTAGAATTAAGACCTAATGTTTGGACAGATTATCTTCTAGAATTAAATCAGATAAAAAATGAATTTCAAAATAATCAAGATTATCTGTCTGCAATTGAGGGAAAAACAAATGTAGATTGCTTTAACGAATGGGTAAACGAGCTTAAAGAGAATAATTATTTACATAATCACGCAAGAATGTGGTTTGCTAGTATTTGGATTTTTACTTTAGAATTACCTTGGCAATTAGGTGCGGAATTTTTTATGCAGCATCTTTTTGATGGAGATGCAGCATCAAATACTCTTGGATGGAGATGGGTTGCGGGTATTCAAACTCAAGGCAAACATTACCTAGCAAGTGAGTGGAATATTAAAAAATTCACTAACAATAGATTTCAAAATATTAAATTAAATGAAAATGCTCCTCCAAAAGTATCTGAAAAATCTTATAATATAGTAAAACAAAATTTTACTAACCCACAAAACGTTGAAGAAAAAAACCTGTTGGTTTTTGAAAATAATCTTTCTTTTGAAATTACTGACTTTAAAGATAAAAACTTTAAGAAAATTTACTTAGTTTCTAATAACAATTATAATAGATCTATAAAGCTAAGTGAGAAATTATTGAAATTTAAGTCTCAGTTAATTGAAGATCAAGAAAAAAGATTAAAAGATCAATCTATTGATTGTGAAATTATTAACATTAGTGAAATAACAAATATTGAAAATTGTTGTGGTTTATATCCAACAATAGGTGAGAATTTAGATTTTTTAAATTCGAATAATTTAGGGATACATTTTTTATATAGAAATATTGATCAAAACGCGTGGAAATATTGTAACAAAGGATTTTTTAATTTTAAAAAATATATTCCCAAAATTATAGAGCATATTTTGTAATAAAAATTTTATGTGATATAAATTAACTATATGAATAATCCTCAAATATTAGAAATTATTGAAAACTTAAAAGGAAGAAGAGCCTATGAAGAAAAAAGGGCTTCTAAACTAGGTTTTAGTTCATTGTATGCCTATATCGAGGATAAAATTTTAAAGAAAAAAGCTTTTGAAGAATCTAAAGCTATTCAAAACAAAATAGAAAAAGATAATCCTGAAAAGATAAAAGAAAAAAAAAGTAGTTGCTCTTGCTGCTAACTTAAGATCTCGAACACTTTTTAGAACAATATTTAACTCTTTCCCAGTTCAACTTCCATTTTCGTCTCCATGCAAATGATCTTTTACATATCGGGCATATTTTAGAAGGTAGATTTTGTTTTTTCACTGGATTGTATTTTGTTTTATAAATTTTTCTGCCTCGGATAATATGAGTTTTTTTCTTTCAGCTTTCATTTTATCAAAAATTCTCACCATCATCGACAATCTTGGGTTTTTTAAAAAAAAATTTCTATTCCTATTGATAAACCTCCAGTATAAACCATCCATTGTGTTGCACCATTCTCCTTTTTTAAAGTCCATCATCTTCATAAAATAACTGGATCCACAAATATAAGGTTTGGTTGCAAAAATACCTCCATCACTAAACAAACCCATACCATAAACATTTGGAACCATAACCCAATCAGAGGAGTCAACAAACATTTCCATGAACCATTTATAAACGATGTTAGGTTTAATTTCACAAAGGTTCATAATGTTAGACAAAATCATTAATCTCTCTATGTGATGTGACCATCCATATTTCAACGCGTTCTTAATTGCGTAATCTAAAGGTGGAAGGCCAGTTGATCCATCGTACCAACTTTTTTTCATTTTTCTATTTTGTTTAAAGAAGTTTCTTGTTTCCATTTCATTAGAATAACTTTGATAAATACCTCTCATAAATTCTCTCCACCCTATAACTTGTCGGATATATCCCTCTAATGAATTTAATCTAATTTTATTTTTCTTATGAAAATCTAAGATTTTTTTTATTATAAGCTCAGGGGTAATTAATCCTAAATTAATGTAAGGACTCAATGCACTATGAAATAATATATTGTCTTTTTGATCAACAGCATCCTCGTAATCACCGAATAAATTAGATTTTTCCTTAATAAAAAAATTTAATAGCTTAATGACATCCTCATATTCCGTTGCAAACCAAAAGTTCTCCACATTTCCAGGATGATCTTTAAAGTGTTTTTCAATAATAAGTTTTAATTTTTTTGTATGAGATGTCTCTTTTATATTTGGAAATTTTGGAATTGAAATATTTTTTGGTAGTTTGTTCCTATTATCTTCATCAAAACTCCACTTTCCTCCCTCGGGGGTTCCATCTTTTTTAATTAAAATGTCTAATTCTCTTCGTGTATCTTTATAAAAGACAGCCATAAAAGGTTTTTTTGATTTTGATAGATATTTTTTAAAGTTTTCTCTTGAATTCAAAAACATCGGTGTTTGGACAATATTCCAATTAATATTTTCTTTTTTGGTGAAATTACTTATTTTTTTTTCAAAAAATTTATCTTCAATTTCGAAGCTAGAAATTTCAGTAATTTTTTTTAATTTTATAATTTTTTTTAATTTTTCTGTGTAGTCTAGTTTAAATATCTTTTCCTCAATTGATGAGTATTCAATTTTAAAATTACTTTTTTTTAATCTTTCTGCATGCGACCGCATGGACGAGAGAAACAGCAAAATTTTATTTTTGTGGTGTTTTTCGTAAGTACATAGTTCAAAATCCTCAGCCATATAAAAAATATGGTCTTTTTTAAATTTTTCTAAGTATTTTTCATCAAATAGCTGGTTTCCTAGTAGAAAAAATAATTTCATTACCTATATATAACTCTTCAAAAAAAATATGTCAGATAAATATTTAATAGTTGGTGCAACAGGATCAATAGGATCTAATTTAGCAGAGCAATTGTACTCACTAGGTAAAAAAATCCACCTAGTAGGTAGAGATGAGGAGCAAACCAAATCTTTATCTAAAAAATTTAACTGTGATTACACTATATTAAATGTTTTAGATGATGGTTTTGTAGATAAACTAAGGTCAGACATAGAGGAAGTTAAAGGTATAGCATACTGCGTTGGTTCAATTGATCTGAAGCCATTTAGAATGGTAACCGAAACAGATTTAAACAAATGTATGAAGCTTAATCTTTACTCTGCAATAGATTTAATAAAAGGGTACCAAGAGTCATTAAAAAAAAATAAGGGGTCAATAGTACTATTTTCAACAGTCGCAGCTCAAAGGGGTTTTACTAATCACTCTATAATTGCATCAACAAAAGCAGCTGTTGAGGGACTTACTGTGTCATTAGCTGCTGAATTTGCTCCAAATATCAGAGTTAATTGTATTGCACCTAGTTTAACAAATTCAAAAATAGCTGAACCAATGTTAAAGAATAAAGTTTTAGCAGAGGGAATTGCTAAAGCACATCCTCTTAAAAGAATTGGAGAAGGAAAAGACTCGGCTTCACTAGCAAAATTTTTGATTACTGACGAAAGTTCTTGGGTTACAGGTCAAATAATTGCGGTTGATGGTGGAAGATCAAAGCTATCCTAGAGTGAAAAAATTTTTTTTTCTATTTATTTTTATACTTTCATTTTCAAAAGCTAATTCGGAAAACTTTAAATTTGTAAAGATTGCTAATTTAAATAATCCTTGGGGCTCTTCTTTTTTAAATAATGATGAAATGATAATAACTGAAAAAGGTGGTCTCATTAAAATTGTAAATATTATTAATAATCAAGTTAACGATGTTGAGCACAATCTTAATTTTTTGGAAGATGGACAAGGAGGACTGCTTGATATTCTACATCAAGAAAATAAAGTTTGGATTTCATATACAGAAAATAGAGGAAATGGGAAAACTAGTACTTCAATAGCTTTAGCAAATTTAGATAAAAAAAATTTAGTTTTTAGAAATATATTCCAAGCTAATCCACCAATAGATACTGGCTATCACTTTGGTTCTAGATTAGCTATCAAAGATAATTATCTTTATGCATCAGCTGGTGAAAGAGGTAAAGGCATGATTGCACAAGATGCATCAAAACATCCAGGTAGTATAATCAGAATTCATTTAGACGGAAGTATTCCAAATGATAACCCTAAATTTGATGGAAAACCCGACTGGTTACCTGAAATTTATCAAATTGGTATTAGAAATCCCCAGGGACTGACTGTTTCACCATTTGACGGTAAAGTTTATATGAGTAATCACGGTGCTAAAGGTGGAGATTGGTTTGGTGAAGCAAAAAAAGGTGAAAATTATGGTTGGAAAATTCTTGGTTGGGGAGGAAAGAATTACTCGGGTTTACCTATAGGTCCTAAATGGAAACCAGGATTTACAAAAGCAATTAAATATTGGGTCCCTTCAATAGCAACAAGTGCAATTACTATTTATAAGGGCGAGGAATTTAATGAATGGAATGGTCATGCGCTAATTACATCTCTTAAAGATCAATCTTTAAGGAAATTGAAATTTGATGACTTAAATAAAGTAGACGAAGAGATTGTTTTTAAAGGAGAAATTGGAAGAATTAGAGATATTCAAGTTCACCCTGTATCTGGGAAAATTTATTTTCTAAATGAAAATGGGCTTTGGATAATGAAAAAAAGTTAATTATAATTAAGAAGTTTTTTAAGTGATTGAAACTCTCCAATTTTAAAAATTAAAGCTTCATCACTTTTATACCCGTAATTTTGTGCATTATCTTTAAATCTTTGCCTTGGCTCCATAATTGGTTCTAAGGAAAGTACAAAAGTTCCCCAGTGCATTCCTAAAACCTTTTTACTTTTGAGATTTCTGGCTATGCTCAATGCTTCCTCTGGATTTGTGTGATAAGTTGATTTATCTTTATAGGGTGCCATCGGGTAAAAGTTATAAGCACCTATATTTAAAATTGTTAAATCTATTGGTCCATATTTCTCACCAAGATCTTTATAAATATTTCCAACACCTGTATCACAAGCAAAAAGTATTTTTTTGTCCTTGTAATTAATCAAAAAATTTCCCCATAAAGTTTTATTAGTATCCGTCAAGCTTCTCTTAGACCAATGAACTGCAGGTAAAAAAGTTACTTTTAAATCATTATTCACTGTGATCTCGTCGTACCAATCCATTTCATTAACGTCCTTATACCTTTTAAAATATTTTCCTAGTTTTAGAGGAAGCATTACCTTTGCTTTCTTATATGGAAATTTTCTTATTGTACTCATATCTTGATGATCATAATGGTTATGAGTTAGTAAAAATAAATTAATTTCTGGTAATTCCTCTAAATTTAAAGCTGGTTCAGTAAATCTTTTGGGCCCAAATATAAGTGGTCCAGCGTTTTTAGAAAAAACAGGATCTGTAATAATCGTGGTCTCACCTAATTTAATCAAAAAAGTAGCATGCCCAATCCAACCAATATAATCATCATTTTTTAAGGTATTAAATTCTTTAATTACATTACTTTTTTCTACAACATGATCACTTGGAACAGTCATATCCAAATTTTTTTTTTCTTGTCTAAACTTTTTAAATGACCAATTAAAATTTTTATTTCTCTCAGGGGATCCCTCTGGATTTCTAAATGTCCCATCTGGTAAGTGATGATAAGGTTTATTTTCCATACTTATTGTGAATGAGTTATAAGTTAAAAAAATAACAATAAAAATTGCTAATTTTTTCACAGTAATAATTTAATTTTTTTGTGATCTTTTGAAACAATCTATTGTGTTTTTTAGTAAACACGCGATAGTCATTGGGCCAACACCTCCAGGAACGGGTGTTAATGCTTTTGCAACTTTTAAAACTTCATCAAATGCTACATCTCCAACTATACCTTTTTCCGTTTTATTAATTCCAACATCTATAACAATTGCATCTTTTTTAACCCAGTCACCTTTTACTAATTCAGGGATACCAACTGCTGCTACTATAATATCCCCCTCTAAACACTCTGCTTTTAAATCTTTTGTTTTTGAATGAGTGATAGTTACGGTACAATTTTCCTTTAATAATAATTGTGTCATGGGCTTTCCGTTTAAATTTGATCTACCAACGACAACTGCCTTTTTTCCGTTTAAGTTAGGTTCAATTTTTTTAATAAGTAGATAGCATCCAAGAGGTGTACATGGAATTGAGCTTTCATATCCGGAAGATAAATTGCCAACATTCATAGGATGAAATCCATCAACATCTTTTGCTGGATCAATAGCCTCAATAACTTTCTGTTTATCAATATGTTTTGGCAGTGGAAGCTGTACTAAAATTCCTGAAACACTATTATCTTTATTTAGCTCTTCTATTTTTTCTAAAACAGTTTTTTCTTCCACTGAGTCTGGATACCTTATTACATCAGATTTTAAGCCGACCTCAATTGCTGATTTCTCCTTATTTCTCACATAAATTTGACTTGGAGTTAAATCTCCTATTAGTATTACTGTTAAACCAGGGACTTGATTATATTTTTTTTTTAATTCAGAAACTTCCTCTTTTAGTTCCTGTCTAAGTTCAGCTGCAGCTTTTTTTCCATCGATTAAAATCATAAATTAATTAAATATAATTGGTGCTAAGTAGAGCTTCATACACATTTCTATAAACCATATCAACAAAAGAAGAATGATAGGGGAAATGTCAAAAGCACCTAAATTAGGAAGAAATCTTCGAATTCTTGATAGAGCTGGTTCTGTAAACCTATAACCAAACTGTAATATGGAATAAACAAATCTATTTGAAGTATTTATAATATTAAAACCAACCAACCAGCTTAATATTACATAGCCAATTACCACATAAGAATACAATTTCAAAACTTGAAGAGCTAAGTAATAAATAGCTATCATTTTTTTTCTACATATATTGATTGACTTGGGAATGCAAAAGAAGCTTTATTTGTCTCGACAATTTGCTTTATAGAAAGCGCCAAATTCTCTTTTACTTTTAACCATTCGTTCCAACTGTTTGTTTTACTGAAACATCTTACATACATATCTATGGAACTGTCTGCAAATTTATCTACTCTCACAGCAACTCCAATTGATTGATCAAAATCCTCACTTTTATTTATATGTTCTTCTATTTGATTCCTAATAGTTTTGAGTTGGTCAACTGTGGTGTCATATTGAAGTGTAATTATCCAACTTATTAACCAGTTTGTGGTTTGACTAACATTTATTACAGCGTTTTCTGCAAATTGAAAATTTGGAATTATTGCAAGTGATTTGTCAAATTTTCTTATCACTGTAGATCTAAATCCAATTTTTTCAACGACACCCTCTATTATTCCGTCTACTCTGATCCAATCACCCATCCTAAATCTTTTTTCAACTAGAACTAAAATTCCTGAAATTAAATTTTTAAACAAGTCCTGCGCGCCTAATGCAACAGCAACTCCAAATAAACCTAAACCAGCAATAATTGGTCCAATTTTAATTCCCCATAACTCAAGAACCGCAGCAGCACCTAAAATAAAAATTAGAATTTTTAAAGATTTGATAATCCATCCTATTAGTTCTCTTGTTAAAATTTTATCTAATCCACTTAAGATATAAGAAATTGGCTCTATTATTTGATGAATAATCCAAAATATTAAAATGGTTATTAGTGTCCTGTTTAGATTGTCTACAAAATCTCTCATGTCGTCAGAAAATGACATGTAATAACTTGCAAAAAAAACTCCTAACACAATTGGAAGAAACCTTGCAGGCCCCATCATTGATTTAACAAATGTATCGTCAAGTTTATTAGTTGTACGTTTGGAAATTATTTCAAGTTTTTTAATAATTAATCTGCTTATTAAGCCCCTAAAAATAAGAAAAAGAAGAAAAATTCCCAAACCAACCAGGATCTGAAAAAAATCTATCCCAAGGATACCTTTTTCCCATACTGATAAGAATAAGCTTTTAAAATTGTTTAAGACTTCCATAATTTAAATTTTATATAGTAAATACTCTTCTTCACCAGGATTAAATAAAAATATTTTTTTCCACTTTATTTCATTAAGAACAGCTGATGATTTTTCACCTAAACACATTAAATTTGTATCCATCCAATTATCAATTAAATTATATTTTTTAAGTAAGTTTAGATAACTACGAGCACTATTTTCAGAATAAATAAAAACTATCTCTGGTATCGAATTTTTTAATTGCCCTACAAATTCATCGGATAATTTTTCATTATAGTTTACAGAATAGTTAATAATTCTTTTTACATAGTAACCTTCTAACTTTAAATCTTTTTCCAAGTCATAAGAAACTAACTCTCCACTTACATAAATTAAATTCCCATTTTTAGGATCGAAGTTTTGTATAATTATTTCTCTCAAATTTGAAACATTTCCTTCGGCAGTAAAAATATTTTGGAAACCTTTTTCTTTTGCAATTTTCTCTGTTGCATTTCCCACACAAAAACAAAATATATCTTTATTTATTTTTGAAATATCTAAATTTTTAATTGCATTAGAACTTGTAAAAATTATTCCTTTGAATTCATTATAATTTGGGTCCTCATAATCTTTTTTTTCAATTGTTATTACTGGCAAATGTGAAACTTGATGACCTAGTTCTTTAAACCTCATAATTAAATCTTTGGAATCTTCTAGAGGTCTTGTTAATAGTATGTGCATTTTAACCTTTATATGATCCTTTAGATTTAATCTTCAAGTCTCCTGCAATCTTTTTTGCTAAAATCATGTGATTTTCTATGTCATCATCTTCCTTGATAAAAAATCTGCTTTTTCCATCAACAGAGAATAATTCTGCTGTGAGTTCAATTTTATTGTGCTTTATTATTGCAAAAACGCCTATAGCTGTATCACAATCTCCCTCTAATATTTTAAGAACTTCTCTTTCTGTATTTGCAATAATTCTAGTTTGTTTGTCATTTATTTTCTCTATTAATCTAAGCATTTCTTGATTATTTTCATTGCACTGTATTGCTATTATACCTTGTCCAGCACATGGAACTAGTTTTGCAACATCAAATTCATCTGTAATTTTATTTTGTAAATTTAAAGAGTCTATTCCTGCTTTTGATAAAATAATTGCATCGTACTCATTATTTTCTAATTTTTTAATTCTTGTATCAACATTTCCTCTTATCAATTTATATACCAAATCAGCTCTAACATTTCTTAACTGATATTCTCTTCTAAATGAGGACGTACCAATAACTGATCCCTGCTTAAGATCATTAAATTTTAAATTTTTACTGATTAGTATTTCATTTGGTGAATTTCTTTTCAAAAAGCAGTTTGTTGTTAGTCCGATAGTATCGACAGATGGCATATCTTTAAGAGCATGAACAGCTATATCAATTTTATTTTCTAATAGTTCTTTTTCAATATTAGTCGAAAACATTCCTTTTCCACCCATACTTGAAAGTCTTTCATTTTGATTTTGATCACCGGTAGTTATAATTTTTCTTATCTCAATTTTTCCAGAATAGAATTTTGATATCTCACTCTTTACTTTTTCTGCATAAATTATAGCAAGCTTACTTCCTCTTGATCCAATTATGATGTTATCTCTTTTCATAAAATTAATTTCTATTACATTCTTATAATTTAATTGTATTAATTAAAAAAAAAATTTTATGTCAGAAAAACCAATAATATTAGGTATAGAGACTAGTTGTGATGAAACAGCAGTTTCATTAATTCAAGATAATCAAAATGGAACACCAAAAATTCTATCAAACATTATCTCAAGTCAATTTGATATTCATAAAGAGTTTGGTGGTGTAGTTCCTGAATTAGCTGCTAGATCACATGTTGAAAAAATCGACCTTATAGCGAAAAAAGCAATTAGCGATAGTGGAATTGAACTAAATAAAGTTTCTGCGATAGCGGCGACTTATGGTCCTGGTTTAATGGTTTGTCTCTCAGTTGGACTAAGTTTTGGTAAAGGATTAGCATCAACTTTGGGCATTCCCTTTATAGGGATAAATCATTTAGAAGGACACGCTTTAAGTCCAAAACTCCACGATAAAATTGATTACCCTTATCTTCTACTATTGATTTCTGGAGGCCACAGTCAGTATCTATCCGTAAATGGTTTGGGAGATTATAAAAGACTTGGTACTACAATAGATGATGCGCTGGGAGAGGCTTTTGATAAAACCGCAAAATTGTTAGGTATTGATTTTCCTGGAGGGCCTAAGATTGAAGAGTTTGCTAAAAAAGGAAATCCAGAAAAATATGATTTGCCAAAACCAATAATTAATAAAGGTGGATGCAATCTATCTTTTGCAGGTCTAAAGACTGCAATTTTAAGAATTGTAAAAAATATTAAAAGCGATCAGGAAAAATTTGATCTTGCAGCATCATTTCAGAAAACAATAGAAGAAATATTGTTTATAAAAACAAAAGTTGCATTAGATGATTTTAAAAAATTAAATTCAATAAACAAATGTTCATTTGTAGTAGCTGGAGGAGTAGCTGCAAATAAAGGTATAAGAAAAAAATTAATTGAAGTAAGTATACAACATAATTTCAAGCCTATTTTTCCTGATTTATATTTGTGTGGTGACAATGCTGCAATGATAGCAATGGTAGGATTAGAAAAATTTAAAAATAAACAATTTAATAATTTAAATTTACCCGCAGATCCAAGGCTTACTCTAGATGTAAATGCTAAATTTTTAAAAGGTGCTGGAGTTAAACTATGAAAATTTTATTCAATAAATAGATTTTCTGCTTGCATACCTGCCTTATAATTTTCGTAAATTTTTACATATGCTTTTTCTAAATTTTTGGTAAATGATTTAATATTAAAAAGAGGGCTCTTATCTAAATTTTTATTAACTATCTTTTTGAAGTGCAATGATTTTTCCCTATTGTTTCCAATCTCTACAGCTAAATCTAAATATTCTTTCTCGTCTTTAGCTACCAAAGCATTAAGTCCAAAGCTATAATTTAAGCTAGTTGCTACTCTGCTTGCAAATGTTTTGCCTTTATAAGTTAATACAGGAACACCCGATCTTAATGCATCACTTGCTGTTGTGTGTGCGTTACAAGGAAAAGTATCTAAAAATAAATCAGCTAATTTTAATCTATATAAATGATCTTTGTGCGATAGTTTTTCTGCAAATATCAATCTATCTCGATCTATTTGACTTAGGTTTAATTTTTCCAATAAATTCTCTCTCGATTTGTTATTTTCACTTAATATCCAAATAATACTGTCTTTTGTTTCCTTTAAGATTTTGACCCAAATATTATAAACAGATGGTGTAATTTTATAGTTTTGATTAAAGCTGCAAAAAATAAACTTATTGTCAGGCAGACCATAATTTTCTTTTTTAATTTTTTGAGAATCTATTTTAATTGTTGGATCATTTACCTGGTAAGTGTCAGGCATGTATATGATTTTTTCAGAATAAAACTTTTCAGAATCTTTGGGAATTATAATTTTGTCAGCAATTATATAATCAATACAATTTGAACCAAGAGTTCCTGGATATCCAAGGTAACTGACTTGTATTGGTGAACATCTTTCGACAAAAATTCCAAATCTATTGTCTCGTGTATATCCTTTCAAATCTACAGCAATATCAATTTTTAAATCTCTTGAAAAATTTGCAATTTCTTTGTCTGTCTTTTCGCTCACATCAAAAAAATGGTCGAAAGCATTCTTAACTCTTGAATTCATTTCATCTTTTGGGCTCCTACCATAAGAAAAACCTATAATTTCAAATTTATCTTTGTCATGCAGTTCAAATAAATTTGCAATCAAATACATGGTTGCATGACTATGAAAGTCTGCTGAGTAATACCCAACTTTAATTTTTTTGTTATCGTAATTAAAAGTTAAAGTTTTTTCTATTTTAATTTTTTTAAACTGACTTTTAAAATAAGTTTCAGAGGCAATTTTCTGAAGCTCTGGAGAATTTGTTAAAGCTAATGTATGGAATGGCATACAAACTTTTTGACCATCATGAATTTTATTTTCTAACTCTTCTTTAAAATTTTCAAATTTAGACCAATCACATAACGATGCATTTGTATAAAAGATATTACCTAAAAGAAAATCTTGATTAGGCTTAATATCTAAAACTTTTTCAAAACAGTTTTTAGCTTCTGAGTAATTTTTCTGTTCTAAATATATACTACCAAGATTAAAAAAAGATCTTTCAAATTTATCATTTATTTGAATAGAATTTTTATAACTTTCTATTGCTTTATTTTTGTTTCCTACTTTGTTGAGAACCTTTCCAAGATTATAATGTGCTTGATAAAAATTAGGATTAATTTTAATAGCTGTGGTAAAATAATTTAAAGCATCATCATATCGTTCCATTTCAAAATAAATGTTTCCACAATTATTTATTTCATCTGGATTTATTGGCTGAATCTTGATTGCTTTTTGATAACTTATTAGGGCTTCATCAAGTTTACCAATATCTTTAAGCAAATTCCCCTTATTATTTAAAGCAATTTTATAATCTGGCTTTAATTCTATTGCATGATCGAAGCTCTTCAAAGCTGACTCTCTATTTTGCAATTTTAGAAAAACATTGCCTCTATTATAATAAGCTTCAGCATAATTTTTATCTATTTTTATTGCTTTATTTAAACATGCAAGAGCATTTTCAAACTCACTTAAATTAAACAAAGCAAGTGCATAGTTATTATGAATTTGGGCATTTGAAGAATTTATTTCTATCAATCTTTCTAATACAAGCTTTGCATTTTCAAAGTCTTTGCTTTGAAAAAAAACTGCGCTTAAAATTTGTAACGCATTTAAATCTTTTGGATTTTTTATTAAATAATTTTCCGTGATTTTCTTTGCCTTTTTAAGATTACCTTTAACTAAAAAATTATATGCATCTTTGAGGCTATATTTCATAAAAATATTTTTATCTTGTTATAGAAAATAATGTATAAAATTTATAAAAAATATAAAATTTTTTTATATATGAATATTGAACTTACCGATCAAATCAAAAACTTAGAAAAAAACCTAGTTATTACAGTTCCCTACAGAGACAGAGAATTTCAGTACAAAATTTTTTTAAACCATATTAAAAATTATTTCAATGATGATAAATTAGATAAATTTATAAATGTAAAAGTATGCTTCTTGGAACAAAATAATGATAAGCCTTTTAATTTAGGTTCTCTTAATAACGCTGCTTATATAATTAATGAAAATTATTTAGATTATATTGTTGTAAACAATGTAGATTTTTTGCCATTAATGTCGGATTATTCATTTTCAGAATTTCCTACTTTGCTAATTAAACATGGATTTAATAACCTGCCCATGAAACCGTCTAAAAAAGATTGCAAACTTGTTGTTAAAGCTCCAGGTATTGAAAAAATTTTTTTAGGGTCAGTTTTATTACCAAAAGAAGTATTCAAAAAAGTAAATGGATATTCAAATAGTTACTGGGGCTGGGGTTTTGAAGATACTGATATGAGAAATAGATTATTAAAAAATAATATTGAAATCAAATATAGAAATGGAATTTATCAGCCACTAATACATGATAATTTAGGTTATGATGTTGGCGAGAATAATAATTTTAGCTTATCAAAATATCATATTGATAATAAAAAAATCTTTGATGAAAAATGGCAAGATAAAAATAATTTTTTACAAGATGGTATTAACAATTTTAAATTTGAAGTCGACTCTGATGTTGAAATTTATAAAAACAATAGGTTCAATTCAATTTTTGAAATAAGACACATAAAGGTTAATTTTTAAAATATTATATTAATGCAACATTGGTTACTAAAATCAGAGCCTGATGTTTGGTCGATTGATCAACAGATCAAGGCCGGATCAAAAGGCGCAAATTGGGATGGAGTTAGAAACTATCAAGCAGCAAATAATCTAAAAAGTATGAAGAGGGGTGATCTCTGTTTTTTTTACCATTCTAATATAGGCAAAGAAATTGTCGGTATAGTTGAGGTAATCAAAACTGCCTTTATAGACCCAACAGATAAGAAAAAGAAGTTTGTTGCAGTTAAAGTTAGATTTAAAAGCAAACTACCAGCTCCTGTTACTCTTGAAAATATTAAAAAAAATAAGCATTTATGCCATTTAGCTTTGATTAAACAAAGCAGACTTTCGGTGATGCCGGTTGATTATAAAAGCTGGAAAATTATAAATAACATGAGTAAAATTTAAATTAAAATTATTACATGCTTAAAAAAAAAAAGAAGAATACAAAAAAAAGAAAAAAAATTTCTAAAAAATTAAAAAGTAAGTCTAAAATTAAAAAAAAATCTTCAAAAAAAATTAAAAAAAAAATAAAAGTTCAAAAGCAAGAAGCAAATCAAGTCTCAGAGGTAATAATAAAAACTAAACCTGAATGGATAAAAAGTAGTTTAGCAAATAAAAGCAAATACCAACAAAAGTATTCTCAATCAATAAAAAGCAATGATGAATTTTGGAGAAAAGAAGGAAAAAGAATTACATGGATTAAACCATATAAAAAAATCAAAGATGTAAAATACAGTACTAAAGATGTAAGAATTAAATGGTTTGAAGATGGAACTTTAAATGCATCTGCAAACTGTATTGATAGACATTTAAAAGATAAAAAAGACAAAACTGCGATCATTTGGGTTGGAGATGATCCAAAAGATAGTCAAAAAATAACTTATAAACAACTCCATCAAAAAGTATCTAGAGCAGCAAATGGTTTAAAAAAATTAGGAATTAAAAAAGGTGATAGAGTTACTATTTACTTAACGATGATACCTGAGCTTGCAATTTTAATGCTTGCTTGTGTAAGAATTGGTGCAGTTCATTCAATAATTTTTGGTGGTTTTTCTGCTGAGTCTATTTCTGGAAGAGTTAACGATTGTGAGTCAGAATACATTATTACTGCAGATGAAGGAGTTAGAGGAGGAAAAACTATTCCTCTTAAATATACGACTGATGAAGCGCTATTGAATTGTCCAAATGTAAAAAAATGCATTGTAGTAAAACGTACGGGCAATTATATCAATTGGGATAAGGAAAGAGATGTTTGGTACCATGATTTAATTAAAGATGTTTCAAATCAATGTGAACCGGAAGAAATAAATGCAGAAGATCCTTTATTTATTTTATATACATCAGGTTCAACAGGTAAACCGAAGGGTGTACTTCACACAACTGGTGGATACATGGTTTATGCCTCAATGACACATCAATATATTTTTAATTATAAGCCAAAAGATATTTACTGGTGCACGGCTGACATTGGTTGGGTTACAGGTCATAGCTATATAATTTATGGGCCACTTTCTAATGGAGCAACTACAATTATGTTTGAGGGAATTCCAAATTACCCTGACAGTTCAAGATGGTGGCAAATAGTTGATAAATATAAAGTAAATACATTTTACACTGCTCCAACTGCAATCAGAGCTCTTATGCGAGAAGGCGATAAGCCAGTTAAAAAAACATCACGAAAATCACTAAAACTTTTAGGTACAGTTGGAGAACCAATCAATCCTGAAGCATGGATGTGGTATTATAAAACTGTAGGAAATTCTAAATGCCCAATTGTAGATACGTGGTGGCAAACAGAAACAGGTGGAATTATGATTGCTCCTCAAACTGGTGCTATTCCACTTAAGCCAGGTTCAGCAACAAAACCGTTCTATGGAATTAAACCTGTCCTCGTTGATAAAAACGGTGATGAAATTAAAGGTGCTGGAGAAGGAAGACTTTGTATTGCTCAATCATGGCCTGGTCAAATGAGAACTGTTTATGGTGATCATCAAAGGTTCATTGACACTTACTTTTCTCAGTTCAATGGAAAATATTTTACAGGAGATGGATGTAGAAGAGATAAGGATGGTTACTATTGGATAACAGGTAGAGTGGATGATGTAATTATAGTATCAGGACATAACTTGGGAACTGCAGAAATAGAAAGTGCATTTGTCGCTCATCCAAAAGTAGCAGAGGCGGCAGTAGTTGGTTATCCACATGATATTAAAGGAAATGGTCTCTACTGTTATGTAACTCTAAATGCTGGAGAAACAGAAACAGGAGAGCTTGAAAGAGATTTAAAACTTTGGGTAAGAAAACAAATTGGACCTCTAGCAACTCCAGACCTTATTCATTTTACTCCAGGTCTTCCAAAAACAAGATCTGGTAAAATAATGAGAAGAATTTTAAGAAAAATTGCTGCTAATGAACATGAGCAATTAGGTGATACTACCACTTTAGCAGATCCTAGTGTTGTAAACAGTTTAGTTGAAAATAGAAAAAATATTTAAAATTGAATTAAACTTACGAATTCTTTTTTTATAATATCCCATTTTAAAATCATTGAATTAAGTAAAATCTGTCGATCTAAAGTTTTTAACTCTTCTGCTATTGGGGCCCATTTATACAATGACAAAGCACTAGGATTGAATGGTAAATCTTGATAATATTCATTCCAATTAATTTTTTCTAACCTCTCATCAAAACTTTTTCTAGCCGTCTCAATGATGTCCAATGGCATCTTATTTGAAATTTCATCATCTAAAATCTTATTGAATATTTCTTTTGCTTTACTTATTTCCTGAAAATTAAAATTTACATTTAAATATGAAAATGTAAAAAAAGTTAAATCCTGCAAAGATACCGAATAAATATTCCATTTTGCAAGATTTACTGATCCCATAAAAACATCATTTTCAAAATGAAGTACATATCTCGTTCCCATTCTAGTTTTTAAATAGTTATACAAAGTTACCTGGGTTACCCATGCAGATTTTGTTTGAATAAACTCTTCTAAGTGGTCTAAATTTTTGATTTTTTTCTTTGGAATAAACGCTTTGAACATAGCGAATAAATATATTTTGAAATCTCTTAGAGTGAGATCTTTCCAGGTTAATTTGTATTTTCCCATAATTTATGTGAGGTGAGTCAATTATACCTTAAAAAAGTAAGTAAATAAGTACTTTATATGTATAATTTTTAGTCTTTTCAAAGCTCTGATAATGGTTATGGTTTTATTAAGTTATAACTTAATAGAGAGGTAAAAATGTCAAATCAAACAAAACATTGGGAAAAAACCCGTGGCTTGTTGTTTATAACACTTGCTATATGGTTTGTATTCTCAATTGGCATCTTTCTCTTTGGAGCTGAAATGAACGAGGTCACTGGACCTTTTGGATATCCATGGACATATTGGTTTACATGTCAAGGATCTCTTGGAATCTTTGTAATTTTAATTTTCTGGTTTGCAAACAGGCAAGAAAAAATTGATGAAGAGTTCGGCTTTAGCGAAAGAGAGGACGAATAATGAAAGGTAGTTTTATAGATAATTTGCCAAGAGTTTATGGAATTTATACTGGAGGATTTATAGGTTTCATAGTCATCATGGCAATTGCTGAACAGATGGGTATGTCTGCTAAAGCGATAGGTATCGCTTTTGTTGCATTTACAGTATTCATCTATGCATTAATTGGTTATCTATCACGAACAGCCCAAGCAGATGCATATTACGTAGCTGGAAGGCAAGTACCAACAGTATTCAATGGAATGGCCACAGCAGCAGACTGGATGTCTGGTGCTTCATTCGTTGCGATGGCAGGTGGTATTTACTTTAAAGGTTATGGTTATATGGCTCTACTTGTAGGTTGGACTGGTGGTTACGTGCTTGTTGCATCCTTATTAGCACCATACTTGAGAAAATTTGGCTGTTATACAGTCCCAGATTTTATAGGTACAAGATACGGTGGTAATTTAGCTAGATTCTGTGCAGTGGTTGTTTTAACTGTTGCATCGTTCACTTATGTGACGGCTCAAATTAACGCTACAGGTACTATTGCATCTGTTGCACTTGATATTCCATTTCAGTACGCTGTTTATATTGGATTAATAAGTATCTTATTATGTTCAATGTTGGGTGGTATGAGAGGAGTAACTTGGACACAGGTTGCACAATATATCGTGCTAATTATAGCTTACCTACTTCCAGTATTCTGGATCAGTAACAAAATGGGTGCAGGGTTCTTCCCTCACTTTATGTTAGCTGATGAGGTAGCTAGAATTGGTGAACTTGAACAGCAATTTGGTTTCGTTGCAAATTCTAAGGAAGATCTTGCTTTGGTACCAAAAGGCTTAGCAGGAATAACTAAAGCTCACTCTGCGGTTAACGCTACACCTTGGGCATTTATTTCATTAGCATTGGCGATGATGATGGGAACAGCTTCATTACCACATGTTATGATGAGATACTTCACTACTCCAAGTGTAAAAGCAGCTAGAAAGTCAGTAGGTTGGTCATTATTCTTTATCTTCTTACTATATTCTTCTGCCCCAATGTTAGCTACACTATCTAAGTTGTCATTGATTGATCCAACTTTATCGACCGGTATAATTGGTAAATCAATAGCAGAAGTTCAAGCGATAGATTGGTATCAAAACTGGAACCAAGCAAACTTGATGTTTATCAGCGACTTTAACGGAAATGGAACTGTTGAATTAAACGAGTTCTTCATGGGTGGTAAAGCCGTTGTATTAGCAACTCCAGAGATCGCAGGATTACCATATGTAATTTCGGGTCTAGTTGCTGCTGGAGGTATGGCTGCTGCCATGTCAACAGCTGATGGTTTAATTCTAGCGATTGCAAACGCTATATCACATGATGTTTACTACAAAATCATTGATCCAAAAGCGGAAACTGCGAAGAGACTAGTTGTTGCAAGGGTATTACTTGTAGTAATTGGTTTTGCTGGAGCAACTATCGCAGCGATGGAGATACAAGGAATCTTAGGTTCAGTTATTTGGGCATTTGACTTTGCGATGTCTGGATTGTTCTTCCCACTTGTACTAGGTGTATGGTGGAAGAGAGCCAACAGACAAGGTGCAATTGCTGGAATGATCTTAGGTTTAGTTTCAGGTGCTTGGTACTTAGTTTGGGTACGAAGTGGTGGAAGTGGTTTCCTAGGTATTACACAATTGACATTTGGTATCTTTGGATCAGCTGTAAGTTTAGTTTCTATGGTTGTTGTAAGTTTAATGACACAAGAGCCAGATAAAGCTACTCAAAAAATGGTTGATAATGTACGTGTACCGAGTGGTAAAACAATTCTTGGTAAACAACACTAAATAAACTCTTTTAAGGGGCGATTAATTTCGCCCCTTTAATTTCAACTATTTTTCCAATATAAATTTTAAATGTCAGCAAACTTTCATCCTTTAATCTATTTTATAGATTATTTGCTTGGAATAATTATGTGGACTTTGATTGGAAGAGTTGCAATGAATATTTTTCAACGTGAAGACTCTGAGTTTTTTTTCATGAAAGTTTTTGTTAGATATACAAATCCTTTGATTAATGTATTTAAACCAATAACACCTTCTTTTATTATTGGACCTCTGGTGCCATTATATGTCGCTTGGTTTTTTTATATGATTAGATTTTATTTAATGCCTTGGATATTGGGTTATTCTGTAATGGGAATGTTGTCTTTTCCTCTTGAGAGTGAAATTTCAAGACAAATCTATCAATTTTTTAATTCAATTAAATTTTAAAAATTGGTACTAGTAAAACTAGCACTAATGAAAAAAATTCAAATTTCACCATCAATTTTATCAGCAGATTTTAGTCAATTGGCTAATGAAATAAAACGGCTTGAAGAAGGTGGAGCAGACATGATCCACGTTGATGTGATGGATGGACATTTCGTTCCTAATCTTACAATTGGTCCGCCAGTCATCAAGGCACTTAGAGAACATTGTTCATTGAAGTTTGATGTACACTTAATGATATCCCCAGTGCATAAATATATAAAAGACTTTTCAGATGCTGGCGCTGATATAATTACATTTCATCCAGAAGCAACAGAAAATATGAAAGAAACAATATCTTTAATTAAAAGTTTGGATAAAAAAGTAGGTGTTTCATTAAATCCTGACACCGAAATTAAAACAATATCTGACTACTTAGATAATATTGATTTAGTATTAATAATGAGCGTATTTCCTGGTTTTGGAGGCCAGAAATTTATACCAGAAGTATTGGATAAAATAAAATCACTCAAAGAAATAAAAGATAAAAATAATTATAATTTTGATATTGAAGTTGATGGTGGAGTTAATTTTTCAAACTCTAAAGATATTCTGAATGCTGGAGCAAATATACTGGTTTCTGGAACTACAATTTTTAAAGAAAATAGAGGGGACATTAAAAAAAATATTGAGACACTAAGATTAGTGTAAAATGAAATTAAATAATTTCACGCTGATTATTAATCAATCACTTTATAAAGTCTTAAAAAAATTAAGAAAAATTTATTTAAATTCTGCTATTTACGATAAGAGAATCTCATCAAAAAGTCTTAAAGCATTAACTTATAAACCTTCTTTAAAAATTTTGGGTTCAATTGCAAAATATGAAAAAACAAAAAATAAAATTGAAGATTTTGAAACAGACAAAATTTGGGAAGTAAATAAACTTTCTTATAAGGACTATAAAAAATTAAATAATTTTTTTTGGCTTTTTTCAATTGATTTAAAGTCTTCTAAAAAAATTTGTATATCAATAATAAGTAAATGGATTGAAAGTAATCAAAAATATAATGATAACTTATGGGAAATCGACATATTATCAAGAAGAATTATTTCATGGATCACGAATTCACAATTAACATACGATGAAGGAGATAAGATATATAAAGAGAAATTTAATAGTATAATGTTTAAACAAATAAATCATTTAATTAACGAAATAAAAAGATCAGACAATTACCATGATAAATTAATTGGATGTTCTGCAATTATTTTAACAGGAATATCTTACAATGATGAAAAATATTTAGATTTTGGACTAGAGCTATTAAAAAAAATAATTACTTCCTGCTTCGACACAGAATATTTTCCAAAATCTAGAAATATTAGACAATTGGTTTTCTACTTAAAATATTTTATTCTTTTAAGAGAATTTTTGAAAGAATCATCCAATGAAATTCCTGGATATCTTGATGAAATAATTTTTCACTTGGGCAAGGGATATAGTTTTGTTTGGGGTTCAGTAAAACAAAGTCTATTATTTAATGGTAATCATAACAGCAATTTAGAAGATTTTGATGTTTATTTAGATAATCAAAAATACTTTTTTAAAAGCGAAAAAAGAGATTTAGGTGGGTACGGCATTTTAAAAAATAAAAACGTAATTTTAGGTATGGACGTTGGGACTGCTCCAGAAAGTAAATTTTCTGAAAATTACCAAAGTGGACCTCTTTCGTTTGAAGCAATATATAAAGGAAGAAAAATAATTTGTAATTCAGGGTATTATCAAAATACAAAAAAAAATTTGAATTTAATTTCAAGATCAACGGCAGCACACTCTACTCTGATATTAAATAACAACTCTGTTGTTACTTTTAAGAAAAATTTTAAAAATAAAATATTAAATAAATTAAATTTCAATACTTTAAATAAAAGTATTGTATTTAAAAAAAACTATTGGCTAATTAAATGTTCTCATGATGGATACCTAAAAAATTATGGAACTATTCATGAAAGATCATTAGAATTTTTCCCAGAAAAAAATAAATTTGTAGGTATAGATAAACTTATTAAAAATAAAAATTTTATACCTTCAAATTTTGAGATCAGATTTCATTTGATGCCAACAACGAAAGTAACAAAGACTCAGGATAAAAATATAATACTAATTGAACTTGAAAATTCTGCTTGGAGATTTTATTCAGCAAATGGTTCTATTGATGTTGAAACTGGATTATATTTTGGTAATAAAAATGATTGTTTAGAAAATCAAAATATTTTTATCTCTGGTTCAACTGAAAAAGATGATCAAGTGATAAAATGGGAAATAACTAAAATTAAATGAAAAAAATTTCACAGGCTCTAATTTCAGTTTCAGATAAACGTAACTTAAAAAAAATCTTATCAGTACTTAAAAAATTTAAGATCAAAATTATAAGCTCAGGCGGAACATTTAAAGAAATAAAAAAAAATGGTTATAAATGTAATGAGGTTTCAAATTTTACAAAATTTCCAGAAATTCTTGATGGAAGAGTGAAAACTTTGCACCCAAAAATTTATGCTGGAATTTTAAATGTAAGAAAAAAAAAGTCTCACAAACTTGCAATGAAATCTTATAATTTTGAAAATATAGATTTAGTAATTGTAAATTTTTACCCATTCGAGAAAGTCACAAATGAAAGTACAAATCATAATAAAATTATAGAAAATATTGATATTGGTGGACCAACAATGGTCAGAGCGGCAGCAAAAAATTACAAAGATGTCACAATTATCACCAAATTGGATCAATACGAAAAATTAATATCAGAATTAAATGAAAATAAAGGGTCAACTTCATTATCATTTAGACAACAAATGTCTGAGGAAGCTTTTACTGAAACTGCATCTTATGATGCAATGATTTCAAATTACTTTGTAGAAAAAAATAAGACAAGTTTTCCAAATAAAAAAGTAATATCAACAAATCTAGTTGAAAAACTTAGGTATGGAGAAAACCCACATCAAACTGCTTCAATTTACAGCTATTCTTTATCAACAAATTTAGATCAGTTAAATGGAAAAAAACTTAGTTATAATAACTATAACGATATATATGCAGCACTTAACGCATCAAAATCATTACCAGCTGGAGTTGGCACAGTAATTGTTAAACACGCAAATCCCTGTGGTGTATCAATTAACAAAAATAAAGTTAGTAGTTTTAAAGAAGCGCTAACTTCAGATCCGATAAGTGCTTTTGGTGGAATTGTTTCTTGTAATTTTAATATTAATACTAAGCTGGCAGCTGAATTATCTAAAACTTATTTTGAAGTAATAATTGGTAATGGTTATGAGAAAGATGCTATTAGAATCTTAAAAAAAAGAAAGAATTTAAGAATAATAGACTCTTCAAAAATTAAATTAGAAAACACAAATAGTATTGTCTCAAATTTTAACTCCCTGCTTATACAATCACCTGATAATAAAAAGTTTGAGAGTAAAAATTTTCAAGTAGTTTCTAAAAAAAAACCTTCATCCAAAATATTTAGAGAGCTAATGTTTGCCCTAAATGTTTGCAGATATGTAAAATCTAATGCAATTGTTCTTACCTCTAATAATAGAACCGTTGGAATAGGATCGGGTCAACCAAGCCGTCTGGATAGTTGTAAAATAGCAATTGATAAAATGTATAACTTTCAAAAAATAAAAGAAAATGATGAAGTAGTCGCTGCTTCTGATGCTTTTTTTCCTTTTGTAGATGGAATTGAAACTTTAGTTCAAGCAGGTGTAAGCGCGGTCATTCAACCCTCTGGTTCAATTAGGGATAAAGAAATTATAAGATATGCTAATGAAACAGAGACTATACTTGTATTTTCAAAAACACGTCACTTTAAACATTAGTAATTTTATCAATTTTAGCAGCCAATATAAAATCACTTTCAGCTAAACCTTTTATGGCATGGGTATATATTTTTATTTTAGCGTAACCCCATCCAAACCATATATCTGGGTGATGTCCCTCTTCTTCCGCTATTTCTCCAACTTTATTGACAAAGTCCTGACTTTTTAAAAAATTTTCAAATTTAAAGTCTTTTGTTAAGTGATACCCATCCAATCCATCTTCTTTAACTGACCAGCCATCAACTTTTTTTAAATAGTTATGTATTTCCTCTAATTTAAACGGAGGAATATTTCCTTCACAAGGTACACATTTTTTTTCGGCTAAATCTGACATACGTTATTTATCCCCAGTATTTAAGAAATTTCAAGTCTTCTTTAAAATGATCACTCATAGTTATTTGAAAATCTTGAGGTAAGTTTTTTTTCCACCTATTGTTAAAACCCAAATTGAAAAAATTTACTTTTTGGCCGCTTATTTTCGACTTTACAGATTCAACAAAACCATGATTCCTCTCACTGTTTTTTAAAACAGAAAAATTAGTTGACTTTATAGATTTTTCTAATTTTTTTTCATTAACTTTTTCATTTTTATCTGCCAAAAAATTTACAAATTTCACAAGGTTAAGAAAAATTTCAAACTTTCTATCTTGAAGATCTTCATATTTAATCAACATTATCCTAAAATCTTTAATAGAAAACCAAGATTTATAATGACTTTCCCAAGAACCCAGGTAGGTAAAATTACTTTTGTCATTGTCATATGAGTCTTGAATTATGAAGCTTTTATCGTCTGTCATAAAATCGAAGGCATTTTGGTAATTCATTGAATAATGATTTTTTAATGATGTTATAATATTTCTTGGATCTCTATATATATATACTGCACCAATAGTTTGATCCTTAGTTGTAAATTTGTTTCCTTCAAAAAGTTTCATCGAGTTATGTGTTTTTAAAAAGTTTAGTTTTTCTTTCTCAAAAAAATAATTTTGATTGACAATCCAATTTCTGCTAGCTTCAAGATTGCTATCTGATCTATTTTTTGAATAATGTATCCCTGGAAAATTTTTAATATTTTCAAGCAAACTAAAGTCAAATTTTCCATTTTTACTAAAGTAATATGAGCTTAAGAATGATCGTAAATAGGTATTTCCACTTTTGGGATAGGAAGCAATCCAAATAATCATTTGTAGATATTATTTTCAATTTTTTAATTTTATGGAGCGGGCAATGGGACTCGAACCCACGACCTTCTCGTTGGCAACGAGACGCTCTACCACTGAGCTATGCCCG
>CACGTU010000013.1 GCA_902576045.1 uncultured Pelagibacteraceae bacterium
GCGCAAAGGGTACTGGTAAATAAATAAAATGAGTAAAAAAGATAAAAAAATTGATATCAAAACAGTTAAATCTGTAAATAAAAACGTTAGATCAAGTGTAAGAAAACTTAAACCAATATTAAAATCTATAGTTGGTAAAAAGGTAGACGTGGCCATGAGAGATCTTACTTTTTCTGAAAAAAGAATTTCTAAAGATGTCAAAAAAACCATTTCATCTGCAGTTGCAAATGCGGAAAACAATTATCAATATGATATTGATAATTTAATCGTAAAGGAAGCATATTGTGGAAAACAAATAATAATGAAACGATTTAGAGCAAGAGCAAAAGGAAGAGCTGCTGAAATTATGAAACCTTATTCAAATGTGACAATTATTTTAACTGAACAAACAAAACAAACGGAGAGAGATGGGGCAAAAGGTTAATCCAATAGGCTTAAGATTAGGTATAAACAGGGGATGGGACTCTGTTTGGTATGCTAAGAAAAAAGATTTTGGTAACTATTTAATTGAAGACTTTAAAATCAGAGAATACATAAAAAAAAATGTAATTAACTCTGGTGTCTCTAAAGTTATGATTGAGAGAACTTCAAAGAAATGTTTTGTTACAATATATACCTCAAGACCTGGATTTGTGATCGGCAAAAAAGGAAGTGATATAGAAAAAATTAAAGGAAAACTTTCAAATCTTACAACGAATGAAGTTGTCCTAAACATCAAAGAGGTAAAAAAACCTGAGACAAATGGTTATTTAGTTGCGGAAAATATTGCTCAACAATTAGTAAAAAGAGTTTCATATCGTAGAGCAATGAAAAGAGCCATGCAATCAGCTTTAAGATTGGGTGCTAAAGGAATTAAGGTTTCTGTTAGTGGAAGACTTGGTGGAAATGAGATTGCAAGAACAGAGTGGTTAAGGGATGGTAGTATTCCATCGCATACTTTAAGAGCTGATATTGATTACGCTGAAGCAGAGGCATTGACTACATATGGAATAATTGGAATTAAGGTCTGGATTTATAAAGGTGAAATATTCACAAAAGAATTTAGTCAGGAGAGGAATAAAGCTTAATTATGTTGCAACCAACTAGAACAAAATTCAGAAAAGCTCATAAAGGAAGAATACATGGGAATGCGTCCAGATGTAATGTAATGAATTATGGAGCATTCGGACTAAAAGCTATACAGCCTGAAAGAGTGATTTCAAAGCAAATAGAAGCAGCCAGAGTTGCTTTAACAAGACATATGAAAAGACAAGGAAGAGTTTGGACTAGAATGTTTCCTAATATACCGGTATCAAAAAAACCTACTGAAGTGAGAATGGGAAAAGGTAAAGGTTCTCCAGAGTTTTGGGCGTGTAGAGTTAAACCAGGAAGAATTTTGTTTGAAGTTGATGGTGTATCTGAGCAAATAGCAAAAGAGGCATTGTACAAAGCTTCTGCAAAACTCCCTATTAAATGTAAATTTATTAAAAGAATATAAGATGAAGCAAAAGGATATAAAAAAATTAACTAAGGAACAAGCGCTTAAAGACTTAGAGAAATTAAAAAAAGATCTGTTTAATTTTAGATTTCAAAAAGTAAATGGACAAGTCAAGAGCCCAGCTAAAATTAATGAAACAAAAAAAACCATAGCACGTTTAAAAACGTTATTAGAAGGAAAAAATGCCTAAAAAAATACTAAACGGAATAGTTGTTAGCGATAAACCAAATAAAACGATTACTGTGATAGTTGAAAGAAAGTATCAACATCCTGTTTTAAAAAAAGTAATTAAGGCAAGAAAAAAATACAGTGTGCATGACGAGGAAAACAAATTTAAAAATGGTGACAAAGTATCAATAAGAGAGTGCAAACCATATTCGAAATCCAAAAAATTTGAAGTTATAGGAGACGTTAAATGATACAAGTTCAAACAGAATTATTTGTAGCTGATAATACAGGTGCAAAAAAAATTGAATGTATTAAAGTTTTAGGTGGCTCAAAAAGAAGATACGCAAGTATTGGTGATACCATTGTTGTAGCTGTTAAAGAGGCTATACCCAAAGGTAAAGTTAAAAAAGGCGCTGTTCACAAAGCAGTAGTAGTAAGAGTAAAAAAAGGCATTCATAGAAACGATGGATCAAAGGTAAGATTTGATAATAATGCTGCAGTTCTAACAGATGATAAAGGTGAACCAATCGGAACTAGAATTTTTGGTCCTGTAACAAGAGAGTTAAGAAGTAGAGGACAAATGAAAATAATATCTTTAGCTCCGGAGGTACTTTAATGATCAAAAAAGGAACTAAAGTAAAAGTATTAGTGGGCAAAGATAAAAATAAAGATGGTGAAGTAATGGAAATAGACCGTTCAAATAATCGTGCAAAGGTAAAAGGGATTAATATGGTCAAGAAACATGTAAAAACAACAAAAGAAAAAAAAGGTGGAATTGTTTCAAAGGAAAATTTTATACATCTTTCAAATTTATCCATACTTGATAATAAAAAATCAAAAAAAGTTGAGGCTAAGAAGTAATGCAACCTAGATTAAAAGACTTAATTGTTAAAGAAATACAACCAAACTTAAAAGAAAAATTTGGTTACAAGAATTTGTATATGGGGCCACAAATTTCAAAAGTAGTTATAAATATGGGTCTAGGTCTAGACGGTAACGATGCCAAAATTTTGAAATCATGTGAAGAGGATTTAGCAAACATAACAGGACAAAAACCAGTCACAACAAAATTTAAGAAATCAATTGCAAATTTTAAAACTAGAAAAAATACAAATGCAGGACTGAAGGTCACTTTAAGAAAAAATAAGATGTACGAGTTTATTGACAGACTAGTAAATATTGCATTACCTAGAATTAAAGACTTTAGAGGATTAAACCCAAATGGATTTGATAAATTTGGTAATTATTCTTTTGGAATAAAAGAACATATTGTTTTTCCAGAGGTGAACTTTGATAAAGTTGATAAAATTAGAGGCTTAGATATTACAATAACAATAAAAAATCAAGATAAGGAACATAGTTTTGAGCTGTTAAAACAGCTAAATTTTCCATTTATTGAAAAGAGGAGCAATTAATATGGCTAAAATGAGTGCAGTAAATAAGAATAATAAAAGGATTAAATTATCAGATAAATTATTTAAGAAAAGGCAAATGCTTAAAAAAATAATTATGGATAAAAAATTACCTTTAGAAGAAAGATTTAAAGCACAGCAAAAATTATCAAAACTCCCGCGAAATTCTGCAAAAACAAGAGTAATGAATAGATGTCAAATTACAGGCAGACCGCATGGTGTTTATAGAAAATTAAAAATATCAAGAATAGCTCTTAGACAATTGGGTTTAGAGGGGAAAATTCCTGGTATGGTAAAGTCAAGTTGGTAGAAAGGATAATATGAGTTTAAGTGATCCAATAGGAGATATGTTGGCGAGAATTAAAAATTCTCAAATGAGAAATCATAAAAAAGTAGAACTTCCATCATCAAAATTTAAAGTGAAAATAGCAGAAGTTTTAAAGTCTGAGGGTTATATAATTGATTACAAAGTTACTGAGCACGACAAAAAACCTAATTTAGAGATAAACCTAAAATATAATTCAGGAAACCCAGTTATAAGTACAATTGAAAGAGTATCAAAGCCAGGTAGAAGGATATTTTCAAGTGCTGAAAGTCTGCCAAAAATAAATAATGGTCTTGGTATAGCAATAGTCTCGACTCCAAAAGGTGTTATGACTGATATAGATGCAAGAAAGCAAAAAATTGGTGGAGAAATAATCTGTAAGGTATTTTAATGTCTAAAATAGGTAAAATAAATATTCCAATTCCTGATAAAGTTAAAGTTTTACTTAGTGGAAATATTGTAAATATTGAAGGTCCATTAGGTAAAAAATCACTTAATATTGATTTAGATGTTTTCGATTTAAAAATAGATGAAGGTAAAGAAGTATCTATAAAACCGAAAAAAATTGATCAAAACTCAAAAAGATTATGGGGAATGAACAGGAGTTTATTAAATAACGCTATAATTGGAGCAAGTAAGGGTTATGAAAAAACTCTTGAATTAGTTGGAGTTGGATTTAGGGCAGCATTAAAGGGAAAACAATTAAATATGCAATTAGGTTTCAGTCACGACATAAATTTTGATATTCCAGAAGGAATAAAAATTGCTGTTGAAAAGCAAACGATATTAAAAATAAGTGGACCAGATAAACAATTAGTTGGAATGGTTGCTTCTCAAATCAAAAGTATTAGACCACCAGAGCCCTACAAAGGTAAAGGCATAAAAGAGCAAGGTCAGTATATTTTAAGAAAAGAAGGTAAAAAGAAATAATGAAAATTAGCACATTAGATAGAAAAAAATTTAGAGTAAGAAATAAATTAAAAAAAGTTTCAAGCAAAGATAGATTTAGGTTATGCGTTTCTCGTTCGACTAAAAATATAAGTGCTCAAATTATTGATGATGTTAATAAAATAACTTTAGTTTCCGCTTCATCAGTTGAAAAAAATATTAGAGAACAAAAAAAATCTAAATCAGAGCTATCCACTTTAGTTGCTGAAACTCTTGCTAAAAAAGCACAAGATAAAAAAATTACAAAAGTTTATTTTGACAGAGGTATATATAAGTATCATGGTAGAGTTAAAATATTTGCAGAAACGTTAAGAAAAAATGGGATGGAATTTTAAAAAATGGAAAAAAATACAGAATTTTTAGAAAAACTTGTACACATTAACAGAATAACAAAAGTCGTTAAAGGTGGAAGAAGATTTGGATTTTCAGCATTAGTTGTTGTCGGAAATCAAAATGGTAAGATTGGCATTGCACATGCCAAAGCAAAGCAAGTTCCAGATGCTATTAAAAAAGCAAACGAACTTGCAAGAAGAAATTTAGTTCAAGTTCCATTAAGAGAAGGAAGAACGATACATCATGATATTTTTGGTAAAGATGGTGCGGGAAAAATAAAACTAAGAGCAGCACCGAAAGGTACAGGTATAATTGCTGGTGGACCCGTTCGTGCTGTGTGTGAGGTTTTAGGTATTAAAGATATAGTAGCAAAATCTCTTGGTACAGCTAACCCACATAACGTTATTAGGGCCTGCATGAAAGCATTGTCTAAACAAAATTCACCAAAGAATATTTCAACTTTACGAAATAAAAAAATATCAGAAATAATTGAAAAAAGAGGATAATGACTAATTTAAATACTACAACCTCAGTAAAAATTAAAAAGATTAGAGTAGGTAGAGGAATAGGTTCAGGAAAAGGCAAAACTTCAGGAAGAGGTGTAAAAGGTCAAAAATCAAGATCAGGTGTAGCAATTAAAAGTTTTGAAGGAGGTCAAATGCCATTATATAGAAGACTTCCAAAAAGAGGTTTTAACCCAATTAGAAGAGATAAAATTGCTAAGATAAATTTAGATTTATTAAACAAATTGTTAGATTCTAATAAAATTAGTTCATCTGAGAAAATTAATCTAGAATATTTAAAGAAAAATAAAATTATATCTAAATCTGTAACTCAATTTAAAGTTTTAGGAAATGGCGAATTAAATTCAAAGTTAAATATAGAGGCTGATTTTTCCTCTAAATCAGCAATACAAAAAGTTGAGAAAGCAGGCGGAAGTATTTTAGTAAAATCAAATAAAGATTAATGAGCTCTTCAACTCAATCTCACGATTTAAGAAATAGAATATTATTTACAATACTTATACTTGCTATTTATAGACTAGGTACCTTTGTTCCACTTCCTGGAATTGATCCAGAGCAGCTTCAAATAATGATGGAAAGCAATCAAAAAGGTTTATTAGGCATGTTTAACGTTTTTGCTGGTGGAGCTGTTAGCAGAATGGCAATATTTGCACTTGGTATTATGCCTTATATATCATCATCTATCATTGTGCAGTTACTTACAGGAGTTTCTGATTATTTCAAAAATTTAAAAGCCCAAGGCGAAATAGGTAGACAAAAAATTACACAAATTACAAGATATGGAACAGTTTTATTAGCAACTATTCAAGGTTATGGTTTAGCGGTTGGATTGGAGTCTTCTGCAAATCTGGTGATTAATCCTGGCATGTTTTTTAAAATATCTACGGTAACAACAATTGTTGCTGGCACAATTTTTTTGATGTGGTTAGGAGAACAAATCACACAAAGAGGTATTGGGAATGGTATTTCCTTGATAATTTTTTCTGGTATCGTTGCAGAAATTCCAAGGGCCTTAGTAACTACGTTTGAACTTGGCCGTACTGGTGCGATCTCTACAATTATGATTATAGGTATTTTTGTTCTATTGGTTTTAACTATACTATTTATTGTTTTTATGGAGCGAGCTTTACGTAAAATTTTAATAAATTACCCAAAAAGACAAATGGGTAACAAAATGTATGGTGGAGATTCTTCGCATCTTCCGCTTAAAATAAATTCTGCAGGAGTAATACCAGCTATTTTTGCATCAGCTTTATTGCTTTTACCTGTAACATTTTCAAATTTTAATGTATCTCAGAACGAAACTTTTTTAAATATATCCTCATATTTTTCTCAAGGCCAACCGCTATATATGATCCTATATGCCAGTGGGATAATATTTTTTACTTTTTTTTATACGTCAATTACATTTAATCCTAACGAAACAGCTGAAAATTTAAGAAAATATGGTGGATTTATTCCTGGCATTCGTCCAGGTGAAAGCACAGCAATCTACATAGATACCATACTTACAAGATTAACAACTATAGGTGCTTTATATCTTACATTAGTATGTTTAATGCCTGAATTTCTAATAGCAAATTATCCAATACCTTTTTATTTAGGTGGAGCATCAGTGTTAATTGTAGTTGTAGTAGCTATAGATACAGTTACTCAGATACAGACACGTTTAATGAGCTCTCAATATGAGCAACTAATTAAAAAAACAAAATTTGGTAGATAAGTGAACATCATATTATTTGGCCCTCCCGGAGCTGGAAAAGGTACACAGGCCAAATATTTAGTTGAGAAACTGAAAGGTTTTCAAGTTTCCACAGGTGATATTCTTAGAGATGAAATCAAAAAAGATACAGATATAGGTAAGCAAATAATAAATAATATGAATGATGGAAAGTTTGTAAGTGATGAGATTGTAAATACAATAATCAAAAAATTTATCTTTGATCCAAAAAAAAAAAATAAATTAATATTTGATGGATACCCTAGGTCACTAGATCAAGCAAAAAATTTAGATAATTTATTAAATGATTCTGAACAAAAAATTGGTTTTGTGTTTTATTTAAACGTTAATAAAGAGACCATTGTTAAAAGACTTGAAAAAAGAAAGATTATAGAGAAAAGAACTGATGATAACTTAGATACTATCCTTAATAGGTACGATACATACATGGAGACCACAAAACCAGTTTTAGATTTTTACTCAAAAAAAAATAATTTTCATGAGATTGATGGGTCTGAAAATATCGCTGAAATAACAAGGAAAATAGACGCTTTTATCAATGTTTAATGCGTTGACTTTGATTAATTCTCTTATATAAAAGGCACAATTTTATCACAAAAACTATGGCTCGTATTGCAGGTGTAAACATACCACAAAATAAATTAGTTCATATTGGATTAACTTATATTTATGGGATAGGTGACAAATTTTCTAACGAAATATGTAAATCTTTAGAAATTCCTAAATCAAAAAGAGTAAATGAATTAACAGACGATCAAATTTTGAAGATAAGAGAATACATTGATCAAAAGTTTACTGTTGAAGGTGACTTAAGAAGAGAAAATTCACTCAGCATAAAAAGACTTATAGATTTAGCTACTTACAGAGGATCAAGACATAGAAAAAAATTACCTGTAAGGGGACAAAGAACAAGATGCAATGCTAGAACTAGAAAAGGTAAAGCTATTGCTATTGCAGGTAAAAAATTAACACCACTTAAAAAATAATAAATGACAAAAGATACAACAGAAAATAAATCTGCATCAAAAGAGTCCTCGTCAAAAAGTAAGAAAAGCTCATATTCGAAAAAGAAAAAAGGAAAAAAAAATATTTTAAATGGAATTGCCTATGTTCAATCTACGTTTAACAATACCATTGTATCTATTGCAGATACAAATGGAAATGTAATTTCATGGGCATCTGCAGGTCAAAAAGGTTTTAAAGGATCAAGAAAATCTACACCTTATGCTGCGCAAGTTGCTGCTGATGCAGCTGCAGCTAAAGCATTAGAGGTAGGAATGAAAGTTTTATCTGTAGAAGTAAAAGGACCTGGATCTGGAAGAGAAACAGCCCTAAGAGCATTACAAGCCAGGGGATTTAAAATTATTTCAATTAAAGATACAACACCAATGCCTCATAATGGTACGCGACCACCAAAGAAAAGGAGAGTATAAATGGAACAAACAGAAGTAAATTCAAAAAATTGGAAATCATTAATTAAGCCTGCAAAATTGGATGTCCAGCTTAGTGATGACAAATCACATGCAAAAATTATTGCTGAACCTTTGGAGAAAGGATATGGCTTAACCTTGGGCAATTCTCTTAGAAGAATCTTACTATCATCTATAAGAGGGACAGCAGTCACTGCAATCCAAATTGATGGAGTTCTTCATGAGTTTACATCTATAAAAGGTGTGAGAGAAGACGTAACAGATATAGTATTAAATATAAAATCTTTAGCACTTAAAAGTAATTCTGAAACTTCAAAAAAGCTTATATTAGATGCCAAAGGACCAGGTGAAATCAAAGCTTCAGATATCACACCTGTAACTGATATTGAAATTTTAAACCCAGATTTAGTTATTTGTAATTTAGATGAAAATACCAATTTTCATATGGAGATGACTGTAGGTACTGGAAAAGGATACATATCAGCAGAAATGAATAAACCTGAGGAACCACCTTTGGGTTTAATACCTATAGACTCATTATTTAGTCCTGTTAAAAAAGTTTCATACTCTGTAAGCACTGCTAGAGAAGGAAAAGCCTTAGATTATGATAAACTAACGATGGAAGTTGAAACTAATGGTTCTATATCTGCCGAAGATGCAGTTGCTTACTCAGCTAGAATTTTCCAAGATCAACTTGGAATGTTTGTTAATTTTGATGAACCACAAGAAGTTATAGTTAGAGAACAACCAACTGAACCAGAATTCAACAAAAACTTATTGAGAAAGGTAGATGAATTAGAATTGTCCGTACGATCGATGAATTGTCTTAAAAATGATAATATTATTTATATTGGTGATTTAGTTCAAAAATCTGAGGGTGAAATGTTAAGAACACCTAATTTTGGAAGAAAATCATTAAATGAGATCAAAGAGGTTTTAACTGGGATGTCACTTTATTTAGGCATGGAAATACCTAATTGGCCTCCAGATAACATTGCTGAATTATCTAAAAAACTTGAGGAAGCTATTTAATGAGACATAAGTTTGGTTATAAAAAATTAAATAGAACTTCAGAGCATAGAAAAGCTTTAATTAAAAATATGTTAAATTCATTAATTAAATACGAGCAAATTACAACAACACTGCCAAAAGCTAAAGTGCTGAAACCTCAGGCTGATAAAATAATTACGTTAGGAAAAAAAGATAACTTACAAAATACTAAAACTCTAATTTCAAAACTCCAAGATACAAAATCTGCAAATAAAGTAAAAAAAACACTTTCAAAACGTTATGAAAATAGAAAAGGTGGCTATACAAGAATAATTAAGGCTGGCTTTAGATATGGTGATAATGCACCAATGGCTGTTATTGAGTTTGTAGACAGAGACGTTGAGGCGAAAAGAGTAGATAAAAAGAAAAAAGATGCAGCAACAGCATCACCTAAATCAGAAGACAAAAAACAAGCCACTGCTTAATTAAAATATACAACAGTATTATCTTTGATTTTTAAAATCAATAATTGATACTTTTATTTATCCTTATGAAAAAAATAATATTAGTCAAAGCATCTTATAATAATATGCGTATAGATAGATTTTTAAGAAATTATTTAGGAAAAATACCGCAAGGATTAATAGAAAAAAATTTAAGAAATGGAAAAATTAAGTTAAATCAAAAAAAAGTTAAAAGTTCTCAAAAAGTTATAACAGATGATAAAATAAGTTTTTTTAACTTTAATTTTGAACAAAACATTAAACAATCCAAAACAAAATTTAATCCTAATAAAGAAATTGTTAAACAGAATGAAGATTTGATTATTGAAAACAATGATAACTTTATAGTATTAAATAAAGCTTCAGGAATCTCTGTACAAGGTGGAACTAAATCAAAAAAAAATCTAGTTGATATATTTACTAAAAGCGAAATTTTTGAAGGATCTAAACCATACTCTGTTCATAGACTAGACAAAGACACATCAGGTGTATTTATAATTGCAAAAAATAGAGAAAGTGCTCAATTGTTAACTTCTTTATTTAGGTTACGAAAAGTTCACAAAACTTATTTGGCTATCTGTCAAGGTGAAATAACTAATAACTCAGGCACTTGGGAAGATGATTTAATTAGATATGATGGTGATAAAAAAGTTATTGAAAATGCAAAAACAATTTACAAAGTATTAGATAAAAATTCCGAAGCTAGTTTATTAGAATTAAAACCTATCACTGGAAGAAAGCATCAATTACGTAAACAATTGTATGCAATAGGTAATCCTATATTTGGAGATACAAAATATAAATTATCAAATTCCAATAAGGGAATAAATAAAAATTTAATGTTACATTCTTATCAAATAAAATTTAAAATTAATAATATTAAGCATACTTATTCTGCGTTATTACCAGATTATTTTAAAAGATTGTTAAAATCAAAACGACTTAGATTTTCAAATTAGAAACAAAATTTTCTATTAATTTATCACCAAGTTTCGAATAATCCTGATTTATAATATTTTTTAAATTCGTAATTCCTTTATCTTTAATACCACATGGTATAATTTTTTTATATTTCTCTAAATTATTATTTATATTTATTGCAAAGCCATGATATGCAATCCATTTGCTAACTCTAATTCCTATAGCTGCAACTTTGTTTACTTCATTGTTTGCTTTATACCAGATACCTATGTTTTCTTTATCTGGAAAAGTTTCAATATTGTATAACTTCAAGGTTTGAATAATAGTTTTTTCAATTACATTAATAAATTTTCTAATATCTTTTTTTTTTCTTAAATCTAAAACGAAATAACAAATTAATTGTCCTGGTCCATGATAAGTTATTTTACCACCTCTATTTGTCTGAAATATCTCTATTGATTTATCAATTATTTCATTTTCACTATATGACGTTCCTGCAGTGAAGATTTCATCGTGCTCTAAAGTCCAAATCAATTCTTTACCATTATTCTCATATAAATCTTTTAACCTATTTTCCAATACGTTAATTGCTTCAGAATATTTTACTGGTTTTGCTGACTTTTTGATCTCTAAGTTCATTTATAATTTGTATTATCTTAATTATGTATTAATAGTGCAAATCACAATTAAAGGTAGATTTATGTCTTTAAACAAAAAAACTAAAGATAAAAAAGTTAATTTTGAATTTAACAAAGAATATTTAAGAGTTGTCACATCAAAAATTGCTAATAACGATACTCAATTTATAAACAATTCATTTAATGAGATGCATCCTGCAGATGCAGCAGATATAATTGAACATTTAAGCCAAAATGATAGAGAAAGTTTAATAAAATTAAATAATTTTAATATAGATCCTGAAGTTTTTGTTGAGCTAAATGAGGCAATCCAAACTGAAATTATTACTTATCTATCCTCAGATTCTATAGTTGGTATACTTAAAGGTTTAGAGTCAGATGATGCAATTTCTATTTTAGAGAATGTTCCTGAGGAGGACAAAAACTCAATTTTAAGCTCTCTACCGCCTAAAGACCGATTTGCTCTACTTGAAAGTTTGAGTTATCCAGAAGACACTGCAGCAAGATTAATGCAACGTGAGTTTACTGCTATTCCTAGCAATTGGTCTGTTGGGCAGACTATTGATTATTTAAGAGAAAATAAAGATTTACCAGAGGAATTTTTAGAAATTTTTATAGTTAATGAAGATTTTAAACCAATCGGAACAGTTCCATCATCAAGAGTTTTAACAACACCAAGAGATACAAAAATGGAAACTATTATGTCCGAATCCCAATTATTAATTCCTGTTGAAATGGACAAAGAGGAGGTTGCAAATTTATTTGAAAATTACAATCTAAACTCTGCAGCAGTTGTAGATAAAAATAATAAATTAGTTGGAATGATAATGAATGACGATGTTCTAACAGTATTAAAAGAAGAAGCCGAAGAAGATGCATTAAGACTTGCTGGAGTAGGTGATGAAGAAATTACAGATGGAATTGTAAAAAAAACTAAAAGAAGATTTAATTGGTTGTTATTAAATCTATTTACTGCTTTCCTAGCAACTTGGTGCATAAGTCTATTTGGTGCTACGATAGAGCAAATGGTTGTTTTAGCTTTTTTAATGCCAATAGTTGCATCTATGGGTGGTAATGCTGGTATGCAGACTTTAGCAGTTACAGTAAGAACAATTGCAACAAATGACTTAACACAAAATAATTTCTCATCAAACGTTTTTAAAGAATTTTCAATTGGTATTTTAAATGGAGTTATATTTGCAGCTATAAGTGCATTTATTGTACAAATTTGGTTTCAAGATAGTATGCTATCGGTAATTATTTCAATTTCAATGGTGCTAACAATGATTATCGCAGGTTTATTTGGAATTTTAGTGCCATTCACTTTAAAGAAAATGAACATTGATCCTGCCATTGCATCAAGTGTATTTGTAACAACTATTACTGATGTAATTGGCTTTGTTTCATTTTTAGGTGTTGGAGCATATTTTTTATAACTTAAAAATTATCTATTAACCTTACATTATCAATATAATAGGCGATAAATAATTTAAATTTAGCTTTAAATTTTGAAATATTTAGATTGTTTATATTTCTAAAATCTAGATATTCTATTTTAATTAAATATTTATTTTCTAAATATTTAATTAAATAAAGTTTATTGTTTTTTATTCTAAAATTAAGATTTTTATATTTATTTTTAATACGAGATAGCTCTTCAGCAATTAGTTGTGCTGTCTTCAATGATTTTTTTTTGAGATTAAGATTTCTTGAGGATAATGCCATTTTGTTATGTCTTATCGTCTTACAAATTATGAGTTTAAACTTATGTTTCTCATGTAAATATTTGTTAATTAAATATTGTTGTTGAAAATCTTTTTCTCCTAAATATAAAAATTTAGGTTTTATTAAATTTAAGAGTCGATCCATTACCTCCAAAACTCCTTCAAAATGACCCTTTCTTTTGTCAGCACACAATATTTTTTCACTTTTTTTCAGCTTGAATTTTGAATTTATTTTATTTTTATAGATATCTTTAACTGTGGGTATAAAAACAAAATTTACTCTTAACTTTTTTAATATTTGAATATCCCGATTAATATTTTTTGGGTATGTCTTATAATCGTTCTTATTATTGAATTGTGTTGGATTTACAAATATACTCACAATAGTTTTGTTAGATTTTTTTTGAGATTTTTTGATTAAAGAAATATGACCTTTGTGCAAACTACCCATTGTTGGAACAAAACCTAAATGTTTGCAATTTAGAATTGTCTCTTTTAGATCATCTTTAGTCTTTAAAATTTTCATTTGTAATAAAACGAGTTATAAGTAAAACATTTACATGATTAAACAAGCAATTATACCATTGGCTGGTCAAGGCACAAGGTTACTACCTCTCACAAGCGTATTTGCAAAAGAATTATTACCAATTAATGGTAGACCTGGTGTGGAGTATATTCTGGATGAATGTATTGAAGCAGGTATTAAAGAAATTATTTTTATTATTTCGAAAAAAAAACAAATAATAAAAAAATATTTTTACAGTGATACTCTTTACAAAAATGTTATTAAAAAGAAAAAAGATCCAAAAGTTATTGAGGAATATAAAAAAATTCTAAAATATAAAAAAATGATAAAATTTGTTTATCAAAATAAACCTAAGGGAACAGGCGACGCTGTTCTCAAAACAAAAAAATATATTAAAGATAAATATTTTTTAATGTTGTTACCTGATGACTTGATAATGAAATATAATTGCTCAAAATCAATGATTGCTATGCACAAGAAATATAAATCATCTGTAATGGCGAGCATGAATGTTAACAAAAAAACTGTATCTAGGTGGGGTATTTATAATTTAAGTAAAAAAGTATCTAAAAATAACTTTTTTATAAAAGAGGTAGTAGAAAAACCATCTATCAAGAATGCACCATCAAACAAAGCTGTAATTGGAAGATATATTTTACCAAAGACTATTTTTAAAAAATTATTACGCCAAAAACCTGGTAAAGGTGGTGAAATTCACATAACAGACGCAATACAATCTTTAATTAATGAAAATGAAAAATTTATCGCACACAACTTTGCAGGAAAGTATTTAGACTGCGGTACAATGAGTGGGTTTATAAAATCTAACATTGAAATTGGTAAATTATGAAACTTTGCATGATAGGCACTGGCTATGTTGGACTTGTAAGTGGAGTGTGTTTTTCTGATATGGGAAATAATGTTATTTGTGTAGATAAAGATGAACGTAAAATAAATAATCTTAAAAAAGGTATAGTTCCAATATACGAACCCGGCCTTGATGAATTAGTAAAAAAAAATTTAAAAAATAAACGTTTATCTTTTTCCTCTGATTTAAATAAATCAATAAAGAAATCAGATATTATTTTTATATGTGTTGGCACACCTACAAAAAAAAATAGCTCTGCTGCTGATTTAACTTATGTTTTCAATGTTGCTAAATCTATTAGTAGAAAGATAAAAAAATTTAAAATAATTATAACAAAATCTACGGTACCTGTAACAACTGGTGATGAAATAGAAAAAATAATCTCTAAAAATTTATCAAAAAAATTGTTTGAGGTCGTATCGAACCCTGAATTCTTGAGAGAAGGAGAGGCCATAAGAGATTTTATGTATCCTGATAGAATTGTTGTTGGTACAAAATCAAATAAAGCTAGAAATAAAATTAAAAATTTATACTCACCATTAATTTCTAAGGGGTCAAAATATATAGAAACATCTAGACGTTCAGCTGAACTAATTAAATATGCAGCTAATGCTTTTTTAGCAACAAAGATAACATTTATAAATGAAATATCTAATTTATGTGAAAAAATTGATGTTGATGTTGAAGATGTCTCGATTGGAATTGGTTCAGACAAAAGAGTTGGTGAAAGATTTTTGAGAGCAGGTCCTGCTTATGGTGGATCTTGCTTTCCAAAAGACACAAAAGCCATAGTAAGCACCTCTGATAAGTTTAAAACAAATTTGTCAGTAATTAAAAGTGTTATCAAATCAAATGAAAATAGAAACAGCCTATTATTATCAAAAATATATTCTATTTTAAAAAATAAAATTAAAAATAAAAAAATAACATTCCTTGGTGTAACTTTTAAAGCTAATACAGATGATATGCGTGACTCTTCCTCGCTTAAATTAATACCAGCATTAAGTAATAAAGGTGCTATAATAAATTATTACGATCCAACTGGTTATAAAAGAATTTTTTCTAAGTATAAAAATGTAACTTATTCGTCTTCAATTAATGAAGCTATAAATAAATCAGATCTTATTATAATACATACAGAGTGGAATGATTTTAAGTCAATAGATTTTAAAAAATATTCAAAAAGTAAAAAATTAATTATTTATGATCTAAGAAATTTATACTCACGATCAAAAATTAATAATATGGGTATAAAGTATTATGGGATTGGAAGATAATTAGTTTAATTCAAATATAGCATCAACCTCTACAGCTACACCCAGAGGTAAACTATTAGTACTTACGGCTGCTCTTGTATGCATTCCTTTTTCTGAAAATATTTTCGCTATTATGTCAGAGGCACCATTAATTACTTTTGGTTGGTCTGTAAAATCATCTGTTGAATTAACAAATCCAGTTAATTTTACACACTCTTTAATTTTAGATAAATCATTTTCACATGCTTTTTTTACTTGTGAAACAATACTTAGTGCACACCTTTCTGCAGCTTTGTAACCATCTTCTATTGTTAAATCTCTTCCAATTTTTCCTTTAATAAGTTTACCATCTTTATTGATAGAAATTTGACCCGATATATAAAGTAATTTACCAACTATCTTTGTTGCAACATATGACCCAACTGGATCAGCTGCATTTGGAAGTTCAAAACCTAGTTCTTTAATTTTATTATCTATAGACATTTATTTTTTTCTCTTTTTATTTTTATCGTATTCTTTTCTTTTCTCAATTAAAATCAAAGCTTCTTCCATAGTTAATTCTGTTGGATCTTTTTCTTCAGGTATCGTTGCATTTAAGGACTTGTATTTTATATAAGGTCCGTACTGACCTTTCATTATTCTAACAGGCTTCTTATCTTCGGGATGTTCTCCTAAATCTTTAATTAATGCAGAGGATATTCTTCCTGTTTTTGCTTCAGCTATTAATGTTATTGCTCTATTTAAACCAATTGAAAATAATTCATCTACATTTTCTAATCTTGCTGACTTATTTTCACATTTTAAATATGGTCCAAATCTTCCAACATTAAGTGTAATATCTTTATCGTTTTCAGGATTTTTTCCTAGAGAAATAGGTAATGAGCAAAGAAATTTAGCTTTATCTAAGTCTATAACTTTATAGTCAATTCCTTTCGGTATTGAGACATTTTTTATCTTATCATCTTTCTTTTTAACTTTTTTTCTTTTTTTAATTTTATTTTCTTCTTCAATTATTTCTTTTTCAAATTGCAAATAGGGTCCAAATCTTCCATTTTTTAAAAAAATATCTTTGCCAAAATCATTTTGGCCTATTAACTTTGGTTCAGCTAAGGTTAATTGTTGTGCTGCTTTTGATTTAGATAATGGTCTTGTAAACTTGCATTCAGGATAATTTGAACACCCTATAAATGCTCCACCTCTAAAACTGTTTTTAAGACTAAGTTGACCTTGATCACAAAGTTGACATTTTCTATCAATTTTACCCTCTTTATCTACTTCAAAAATTAAACTTCCAAGACTTTCATTTAAAAGATCTAAAACTTCTCTTGTTCTTTTTTCCTTCACATTTGAAACATTTGAATTAAAGTCTTTCCAAAATTGTTCTAAAACTTTGATCCAATTTTCTTTACCAGAAGTTATATCATCGAGTTGATCTTCTAATTTAGCAGTAAAATCGTAATCGACATATTTTGTAAAAAGTTTCTCTAAAAAAGCTGACAATAATTTACCTCTATCAGTAGGAAAAAATCTTTTGTTTTCAATATCTGCATAACCTCTATTAGCGATTACAGAAATTATGCTTGCATATGTAGAAGGTCTTCCTATTCCTAATTCCTCAAGTTTTTTAACCAAGCTTGCCTCAGAATATCTTGGTGGTGGTTGTGTAAAATGCTGTTCATCAATAAATTCGTTTATATCTACATTTCCTTTTTCTACATCAGGTAAAATTTTCTCATTTTCATTTTCATCTTCAACATTTGTTAATTTTAAATATCCATCAAATTTTAAAACAGATCCACTTGCTTTAAAAATATTTTCTGTGTCTTTTGAAGTAATTGTAATTGTTTTTCTATCAAATTTAGCTGACTCCATTTGAGAAGATAATGCTCTTGACCAAATCAAATTATAAAGTTTATATTGATCTGAACTTAAATACTTTTTTAAACTTTCTGGATTTCTTGATATTTCTGTTGGTCTAATTGCTTCATGAGCTTCCTGAGCGTTTTTTGCTTTTTTTCCAGAATAATTCAATGATGATTGTGGTAGATAATTCTTTCCAAAATTATCACTTATATAGCTTCTAAATGTTTCAATAGCATCTTTTGAAATATTAGTTCCATCTGTCCTCATGTAGGTAATCAAACCTATAGTATCTCCTTCAATGTCAATTCCTTGATACAATCTTTGTGCTATTTGCATGGTACGTGAAGCACCAAAACCAAGTTTACTAGATGCGGTTTGTTGTAATGTAGATGTTGTAAATGGACCAGATGGGTTTCTTGTATAAATTTTTGAGCTAATATCTGAGATTTGATACTCTTTTTTTTTTATTTCATTTATTGCCTTATTAACATCGTCTTTTGATTTGAATGTAAATTTTTCTATTCTCTTACCATTCAACTGATTTAAATTTGATGTTATTATAGATTTATTTTTATCTTCGAAAATAACATTTAAAGTCCAAAATTCATCTGGCTTAAATATCTCAATTTCATGTTCTCTTTCAGTCAGTAATCTTAATGCCACTGATTGGACTCTACCCGCAGACTTCGAACCAGGTAATTTGGTCCACAATATTGGAGATATGTTGAAACCAACAAGATAATCTAAAGCTCTTCTTGCCATGTAGGCATCTACAAGTTGTGGCTCTATTTGTCTTGGATTGTCTATACCAGACGTAACAGCTTTTTTAGTAATTTCATTAAAAACAACTCTTTCTACTTTTTTATCTTTTAAAAGTTTTTTTTCCTCTAAAAATTCTCTTACATGCCATGCTATTGCTTCTCCTTCTCGGTCGGGGTCGGTTGCAAGAATAATTTTTGAAGAATTTTTTGCTGAGTCTGTTATTTCTTTTAGGTATTTTTTGGAGAAACTATCAATTTCCCAAATCATTTTAAAATCATTTTCTGGATCTACAGATCCATTTTTTGAAGGAAGGTCTCTTATATGACCATAACTAGCTAAAACAGTATAATCAGAACCTAAATATTTGTTAATAGTTTTTGCTTTTGCAGGACTTTCAACAATCACAAGATTCATTATTCCACAAACTACTCATACTAATAGTGGTGTCAAATTAATAAATTTTTGTCTTAGTTTCTTGTTTATTTATAAGGCGTTTAATATTTTCTCTATGGGTATAAAAAATTAGTACAAACATAATTATGAAAAAAATAATATTATTTCCACTAACATAAAAAATATAAATCGGTACAGACAAAGATCCTAATATTGATGAAAGTGACGAATATTTAGATATAAAATATGTAATAATCCAAACTAAACCAAAAATAATTCCAAATAAAATATTTATTGAAAAAAGTATTCCAACATATGTTGCAACTCCTTTTCCACCTTTAAATTTTAACCAAATTGGAAATAGATGTCCTAAAAATGCACATAAGGAAGCTATATATATTAAATTTGGATAATTAAATTTTACAAAAATAACTGGTAATATAGCTTTTGAGATATCCAATATAAGTGTTGCAAATCCTATTACCTTATTTCCACCTCTTAATACATTTGTTGCTCCAATATTACCTGACCCTATATCTCTAATATCTTTTTTTAAAAAAATTTTAGTTAATAAAAAACCAAAAGGTATTGATCCCAATAAATATGAAAATAATGCAACTAAATAGTAATCCATTAGTTTAATTTAAATAATTCTTCACCTTTAACAAATGTGTTTGTAACTTTTCCTTGAAGTTTTTTATTTTCAATTGATGTATTTTTTGATTTTGAAATTAAGTTTTCCTGTTTTACTATCCACGGTTTATTAATATCAACAATACAAAAATCTGCATCATTTCCTACGCTTAAATTTCCTTTATTGATTTTTAAAATTTTTGCTGGATTTGATGTTAGGGCCTTAATAATTGTTTCAAGTTTTAACGATCCATTATGATATAATTCTAAACTTAAAGATAAAAGTGTCTCAATACCTGATGCACCTGTTGCTGCTTGAGCAAATGTAAGTCTTTTTTGCTCTTCATCTTCAGGCTTATGGTCTGAAACAATCACATCAATAGTTTCATCTTTCAATCCTTGTACCAAACTAATTCTATCCTCTTCAGTACGTAATGGAGGAGATAATTTTAAAAAAGTTCTAAAGTCCCCAATATCATTTTCGTTTAATGATAAATTATTAATTGATACTCCACATGTAAATTTTAAATTATTTTTTTTATTTTTTATAAGTTCTACAGATCTACCAGATGAGATTTGTGAAATATGATACCTACAATTTATATAATTTAATAATGTTAAATCTCTATCAATTATTATTAATTCTGCCATTTCAGGAATTCCTTGAAGGCCTAATTTAGTTGCAATAATACCTTCGTTGATCATTCCATCTTTTGCTAGTTCATAGTCCTCAGCATGCTGCATAATTAAAGTATCTAAATCACTGGCAGAATTCATTATTCTACTCATTACTCTGGTATTTTGTATTGTTTTTGTACCATCTGTAAAACCAATTATTCCCTTACTTTGTAGTAATCCAAATTCTGTCATATTGGTGCCTTCCGTGCCTTTCGTTAATGACGCTGTTGGATATATGTTAATTTTCGATTTGTCTCTTCCACGTCTTTTTAAAAAATCAACTATAGATACATTATCAATAATTGGATCAGTATTTGGCATTGTTACAACAGAAGTTACACCTCCTGATAATGCTGCATTACTTAAAGTTCTAAAATTCTCCTTGTATTCAAAACCAGGTTCACCAACAAAAACCCTCATATCAACTAACCCTGGAAATATATATTTTCCTTTTAGGTCAATTACTTTTTCACGGGATGGTATATTATTTGTATTTACTTTTTTGCCTACTGCCTCTAATTGACCTTTATCACCAATAATTAATCCTCCAATTTCATTAATTGAATTGTGTGGATCTATAATATTACCATTAATAAAGTACTGTTTTTTCATTATTCACAAAAAATTTTCAAACATGCCATTCTAATAGCTACACCTAATTCAACTTGCTCTTTTACAACACTCATATTTGTGTCATCAGCTAACTTTGTGTCAATTTCAATTCCTCTATTCATTGGTCCTGGATGCATAATGATACAATCTTCTTTAGCATATCTAAGTTTGTCAGGTGTTAAACCATAGTATTCATAATATTCTCTGTTGGAGGAAAGAAAGGAACTTGTCATTCTTTCATTTTGTAATCTCAACATCATTACAATGTCACAATCCTTTACTCCTTTTTTCATATCTGAAAACATATTTACCCCAAATTTTTCAATTTCTTTTGGCATTAGATTTGAGGGTGCAACAATGTTAACTTCAGCACCCAACATATTTAAAAGATAAATATTTGATCTAGCTACTCTTGAGTGTTGAATGTCACCACAAATTGCAATCTTTAAACCTTGAATTTTTTTTTTTCTATTAATTATTGTTAGTGCATCTAATAATGCTTGTGTTGGATGTTCTCTTCGTCCATCTCCTGCATTTAAAACTGCACAATTTACCTTTTGAGAAAGTAGGTTACATGCACCTGAGTCTTGATGTCTTATAACTATTATATCAGGATGCATAGCGTTTAAGGTCATGGCAGTATCTATTAATGTTTCACCTTTTTTAATTGCTGAATTTGTAATGTTCATTGACATTACGTCAGCACCTAATCTTTTACCTGCTAATTCAAAAGAGCTTTGTGTTCTTGTTGATGGTTCAAAAAAAAGATTAATTTGAGTTTTACCCTTTAAAATATCTAATTTTTTATTTTTACTTTTGTTTAAATTAATGAAGCTGCTAGCTTCTTCTAATATAAGATTGATATCAGAAATAGATAAGTCCTGAATTCCTAATAAATGTTTTTGAGAAATTTTAATAGCTTTTGATTTGGTTGCCATTAAAACCAACTCTATAGCTATATATTATAAACAATGCAAGTACTAATTATTCAAAAAATCAATAGCACCCTGTAGGATAAATGTTGCTGCATTTTGATCGATATTTTTTTCTCTTTTACTAACGTTTACATCCAATTGACTAGTAATATTAAAAGCGCCCACAGTAGATAATCTTTCATCCCATAAGCAAATATCAACATTGATAGATTTTGAAATATTTTTTGAAATATCATTCACTGATTGAGACGCTTTTCCATAAGATCCATCCATGTTTAAAGGATTTCCAATAATAATACCTTTAATGTTGTTTTCTTTAATTATTACTTCTAAATTCGATATCAAATAATTAATTCCCTTATTTTCTATGGTTGTAAAAGGGGTTGCTATTTTTTGATATTCATCACATATAGAAACACCTATTCTTTTTGATCCTAAATCTAAGCCAATCAATCTTGTTTTAACACTTTGTTTGTTTTTTAGTTCTTCAATAGTGATCATGTTGTATAATTTTTACTTAAATGATACTTTGCAGCAAATTTTTATTACCATATGACAATAGATCTTAAAACTGTAAAACATATATCTAAGTTAGCCAGAATTTCTACAGATGAGAAAAAAGCCAATAAACTAGCTAACGATTTAAATTCTATTTTTAAATTCATTGAGGCATTAAATGAACTTGATACAGAAAAAGTTGAACCTTTGACATCGGTTGCAGACACAAAATTAAGGCTCAGAGAAGACAAGTTTGAAGCTAATAATATAAGAGATAAAATCCTGAAAAACTCTCCTGATGAAAATAAAGATTATTTTGTAGTGCCAAAGGTTGTTGAATAATGTCTGATATTACAAAACTATCTTTAAATGAACTAATACAAAATATTAGAAATAAAAAATTATCCTCAACAGAAATAACAAATTCATTTATTGAAAGATCGGAAAAATCAAAAAAATTAAATACTTATGTCACAGATAATTTTTCAAGCGCTTTAGAAGCTGCAAAAATATTTGATGAAAAACCTAATATGGATTTAAAACTTCCTGGTATACCAATAGCAGTAAAAGATTTATTTTGTACCAATGGAGTAAGAACGACGGCAGGAAGTAACATTTTAAACAATTTTATTCCACCTTACGAATCTACCGTAACGCAAAGCATGTGGGATGAAGGTGCAATTTTGCTTGGCAAATTAAATTGTGATGAGTTTGCAATGGGTTCTTCTAACGAAACTAGTTTTTTTGGAAATGTACAAAATCCAATTGGTGAAAATCTTGTACCAGGTGGGTCATCAGGCGGTTCATCAGCAGCTCTTGCTGCAAATCTTACCCCAGTTACTATTGGAACCGATACAGGAGGATCAATTCGACAACCAGCATCTTTTACTGGTACAGTTGGTCTAAAACCAACTTACGGAAGTTGCTCTAGATATGGCATTGTAGCATTTGCATCTTCTTTAGATCAAGCTGGTCCAATGAGTCAGAATGTCAAAGATGCTGCATTATTATTAGAAGTTATCTCAAAATTTGATAACAAAGATTCAACATCCATAGTTTTTAAAAGAAATAAATATTCATCTGAGCTTACAAATAATATTAAAGGACTAAAAATAGGTATTCCCAATGAATATAGAGTTGAAGGTATGCCTAAAGAAATTGAAGATCTTTGGAAAAAAGGTATTGAAATTATAAAAGATTGTGGAGCAGAAATTGTTGATATTTCTCTACCTACTACAAAGTATGCATTACCAACTTATTATATAGTTGCCCCAGCTGAGGCTTCCTCAAATTTGGCAAGGTATGATGGAGTAAAATATGGTTTTAGATCTGAAGGTGAAAACTTGATTGATATGTATGAAAAAACAAGATCTGAAGGTTTTGGAGAAGAAGTTAAAAGAAGAATTTTAATTGGCACTTATGTATTATCATCAGGTTATTACGATGCATATTACCTAAAGGCACAAAAAGTAAGACAACTTATTAAAAAAGATTTCGATAATGTTTATAATAATGTTGATGCTATACTAACACCTTCAACACCAAGTTCTGCATTTAAAATTGGGGAAAAAACTGATGATCCAGTCTCAATGTATTTGAATGATATTTTTACTGTACCTGTAAATCTAGCTGGATTACCTGGTATTTCTATACCCGCAGGAATAGACAATAAAGGTTTCCCATTGGGACTCCAAATAATAGGCAAGCCTTTTGATGAACAAACTATATTAAATATTGCCTATTCAATGGAAGAAAAGATTAATTTTAAGAATAATATAACTGATTGGTGGATGTGATGGCAGAAACTAACCAATTTTTTATTGAAAGAGAACAAAACAAATATGAAGTTGTTATTGGCCTAGAAGTTCATGCGCAGGTAACTTCAGCCTCAAAATTATTTTCATCTTCATCAACAAAATTTGGAGCTGAACCAAATACTCAAGTTAGTTTTGTAGATGCAGCTTTTCCTGGAATGCTTCCAGTTATAAATGAGTTTTGTGTAAAACAAGCAATTAAAACTGGAATTGGTTTAAAAGCAAAAATAAATAAAAAGTCTATATTTGATAGAAAAAACTATTTTTATGCCGATCTTCCACAGGGTTATCAGATTTCTCAATATAAATATCCAATAATTGGTGAAGGTAAAGTTATTTTAGATATGGCAGATGGTCAAAAAGAAATTGGCATCGAAAGACTTCATTTAGAACAAGATGCTGGCAAAAGTATTCATGATATAGATCCAACAAATACATTTGTAGATTTGAATAGATCTGGTGTAGCTTTAATGGAAATAGTTAGCAAACCTGATTTAAGATCTCCAGACGAGGTAAATGCATATATAAAAAAATTAAGATCTATTATGAGATATCTCGGAACTTGTGATGGCAATATGCAAGAAGGATCACTTAGAGCAGATGTAAATGTTTCAGTAAGAAGACAAGGTGATGATAATTTTGGTACACGATGTGAGATTAAAAATGTGAATTCAATAAAATTTATGCAGATGGCTATAATTTATGAAGCTAACAGACAAGTTGATCTTATAGAAGAAGGGAAGAGCATTGATCAAGAAACAAGATTATTCGACACAAAAAAAAATGAAACAAGATCTATGAGATCTAAAGAAGACGCTCACGACTATAGATATTTTCCAGATCCAGATTTATTGCCATTAGAAATAAGTGATGAGTTTATAAGTCAAATTAAAGATGAAATACCTGAATTACCAGATGAGAAGAAAAAAAGGTTTATAGATAAATTTAATTTATCATCATATGAAGCTAATATTTTGGTATCAGATATTGATACATCTAAATATTTTGAAGAAGTAATTAAAAATTCAGATGTTAAACTTGCAACTAATTGGATTACTGGTGAACTTTTTGCGGTATTAAATGAGAAAAATTTAGAAATATCAGAAAGTCCTGTGAGTTCTAATAATTTATCAAAACTGATAAATTTGATTAAAGACGGTACAATATCAGGAAAAATAGCTAAAACTATTTTTGAAGAAATGATTGATGGTGATAAAGATCCGCAGACAATTGTTGATCAAAAAGGATTAAAACAGGAAAGTGATCCCAAAGCACTTGAAGAACTTATTAATAAAGTAATTAAAAATAATACTTCTAAAGTTGAAGAATATAAGTCAGGTAAAGAAAAATTGTTTGGTTTTTTTGTTGGTCAGGTTATGAAAGAAAGCAAGGGTAAAGGGAATCCTCAATTAATTAACAAAATATTAAAAGATAAACTAAATGGATAAATATATGGATATCGATCAAAAAATGATCGACTATATATTTTCACACACCTCTGATCTTCATCCAGTACAAAAGAAAATAATCAAATTTAATGAAAAACTTGGTTATATAAAAAAATTACAAATTTCAGTATTACAAGCTAACTTTATTGAATTTTTAATTAAATTTAAAAAGTTTAAATCTTGTTTAGAGATAGGAACTTTTACTGGTTACAGTGCTTTATCAATAGCCTTATCTTTACCAAAGAATGGAAGGTTATATTGCATAGATAAAAATGAAGAAAAACTCAAAATAGCTAAAAAATTTTTTAAGCAAGCAAGGGTAAATAAAAAAATATTTACTGATATATCAAATGCTAAAGAAAGTTTGATAAAATTAAAAAAAAAAGCGAAAAAATTTGATTTTATACTGATTGATGCAGATAAAGAAAATTACATAAATTACTTCGACCTATCATTATCTTTATTAAACAAAGGTGGGGTAATATTAGTTGATAATATTTTATGGAAAGGTGAAGTAGTTAATCCATTAGCTAATGACAAGCTTACAAAATTAATTAAAAATTTTAATAACTACATCAAGAAATTAAAAATTAATAAATATATTGTTCCAATTGGAGATGGCTTTTTAATTTGTTGGAAAAAATAATGAAGATATTTTCTTTTTACAAAATAGAACGAATTAAAAATCTTAAATCTTTAAAAATAAAAATAATTAAAGAAATACAAAAAAATAATATTAAAGGATTAGTAATTTTATCCAAAGAAGGTATTAATGCCACGATAGCTGGAAATAGCAAAGATATCTCAAATATTGTTAAATATATAAAATTAATTCTGAATATCAAAAAATTTGATATTGAAAATATTACATACTCTTCATTCATTCCATTTCTTAAAGCTAAAGTAAAAATTAAAAATGAGGTTGTACCAATGGATTATAATTTCTCATTTAAAAATAAAATTACAAAAAATTATCTATCTCCAAAGAAATGGGATAATTTATTATCTCAAAAAAATGTAAAAATTGTAGATGCTAGAAAACCATTTGAATATGAGGTTGGTACCTTTAAAGGAGCCATTAATCCAAATACATATAATTTTAGAGAGTTCAGAACATATTTATCTAATTTAGATAAAAAACAAAAAATTGGAATGTTTTGTACAGGTGGTATTAGATGTGAAAAAGCATCAAATTATTTACATAATAATGGTTTTAAAAATGTTTATATGCTTAAAGGTGGAATTATAAATTATTTTAATAAAACTGATCCAAAAAAAAGCAATTGGAAAGGAGAATGTTTCGTATTTGACAATAGAGTTACAATTAAAAAAAATACTAAAGTTGGAAATTATGATATTTGTAACGCTTGTAGATTACCTATTAGTAAAAAAGATAAAAAGTCTAAATATTACAAAATTGGATTATCTTGTCCTAAGTGTTATGACAAGTTGACATCAAGTCAAATAACTAGATTTACAGTAAGACATAATCAATTATTAAATAAAAAAATTCCCCTCATTTATAAAAGAAAATAAATTAGTATGAATATTTTGTCTGATGATATTAAAATATTAATTAGGAAGCTTGCAATACCTGCAAGTGTAGGAACTTTATTCCAGACTTTATATAATATAGTAGATACTTATTTTGCAGGTAAAATCTCACCCGAGGCATTATCTGCACTTACCAAATCATTTCCTATATATTTTATATTAATCGCATCATCTATTGGTGTGACAGTTGCTGGTACTTCGTTAATTGGTAATAGCATAGGTGAAAAAAAATTTAATAAAGCTTCAACTTATTTTTGCCAGTTAATTTTTTTTTCAATTATTTTAATATTTTTTATAACACTAATAGGTCTTAATTTGTCTGATGATGTTTTTAAGATTATGGGTTCAACGGATGAAGTTATGAATTTAGGTTTAGACTATACTAATATAATTTTTTATGGATCTTTCCTTTTTATAATAGTCGTTGCTATGAATTCTTTGTTACATGCAGAAGGTGATACCAAAACATACAGAAATGCCCTAATTATATCTTTTCTTTTAAATATTTTTTTAAATCCAATTTTAATCTTTGGTTTTTTATTTATTCCAGCTTTTGGTATGAAGGGTATTGGCATTGCTACAATAATTGCACAATCAATTTCATTTATAATAATTTTCAATAAAGTAATTAAAAGTCAACTTACGAAAAAAATAATTATTAATAATTTTTTTCCTAAAATTTATTTTTTAAAAAATATTTTTTTTCAATCTATGCCAATCATTATCTCTATATGTGGTTACTCTGTTGCATCTGCTATTGTTTTTAAATATGCTGGATTTTCAGGAGAGTATGCGGCTGCTGGATATGGTGCAGGCACGAGAATTGAGCAAGTTGTACTTTTGCCTATACTTGGCATTAACACTGCAATAATAACAATTATAGCACAAAATTTTGGTGCTAAAAATTTATCGAGAATTAAACAAACATATTTAACTGCAATAAAATATGCTTTTGTAATAATGATTTTATCTTCTTTATTTGTTTATTTCTTGGCTGAATTGTTAACAGGTCTTTTTTCCGCTGATTTAAATGTTATTGAATTTGGAAAATTATATTTACAAATATCAGCATTTGTATTGCCAGCTTATCCAGTTTTTTTCTTATCAAATGGTTTTTTTATGGCACTAAAAAAATCAGAAAAAGCTCTGATTGCAAATGTTTTTAGAAATGTAATATTTCCATTTCTGGTTTTTTACACAGCTCTATTTTATAACTCTAACTTTGAAAATTTCTTTTGGTTATGGGTTATATATAATTGGATTTTTTCACTTAGTTATTTAGGATATACTTTTTTTTATTTGAACTTTAGGTTAGACAAATTTAGCACTGTCGTTAAGCCATAGACATAAATGTTCTGAGAAAGATCTTCTTACAAATAAATTAATATTATAAGTATTTTTGTTATGTAATATTACATCAATATGATTAACTATTGTTTGTGTTGTTAAACCATCCGTTTTTAAAAATTGATCAAAATTAAACGAACATCCAGTTGAGAGAATATCATAAATCTTACTGCCTTTTAAATTTATACATATCCATTGATCTGAGATATCAGTTACAGATCCATAATTAACTTTAGATATTTCAGAGTATAACTTATTAAATATTACTTTTTCATCATCATTTTTAAAATAGACCATCCATTCATCAGGACTGAGCCATATTGCGTTAAAATTTTCACTAAATGAACTTGTATTAGCTTCATTTGGTAAAATTAAAGATAATACTTTTCCAGCTTTTGCAAAAAATTCTTTAGATTTTCCTCTTAAATTAATTTTGCTAATTGGTTCTTGCAATGATATTTCCACATCATTTAATTTGTTATCAGTAATTTGTGGATAGTGTGTATCAAGCATTTAATCTTTTATTCTCCTTATCTAAAAATATTGTCTCAGAAACTGTTACGTTGATATTTTTATTTTCCATCGGAATAATTAGTTTTTTACCTTTCATATTTTTACCACTTCTTACTACTGCTAAGGCTATAGATTTGTTAAGATTTGGACTAAAGTAACTTGATGTGACATGCCCTAACATATCGATTGGTTTTGTATTTGTATCTGAAACTATTTGAGCACCTTCTTCTAAAATCTCTTTAGGATCATCCGTTAATAATCCAACTAATTGTTTTCTATCCTCTCTAATAGTATCACTTCTGTATAAAGATCTTTTACCTATAAAATCATATTTTTTTTTGCTTACAATCCAATCCATTTGTAGATCAGACGGAGTCATCGTTCCGTCTGTATCTTGTCCTACAATTATAAAACCTTTTTCAGCTCTTAAAAGGTGCATAGTTTCAGTGCCATAAGGAGTTATATTAAACTCTTGACCAGCTGAAATACATTTTTCCCATAAAGATTTGCCATATTTTGACTCTATATTGATCTCATAGCTAAGCTCACCAGTAAAACTTATTCTCATTACTCTACAATTTATGTTATCAAGTTTTGTATTTTTAAAAGACATATGCGGAAAGTTTTCATCGCTTAAATCTAGTTCGGGAAATATTTTGTTAATTATTTTTTTTGAATTAGGTCCACATACACTTGCTGTTGAATAATGATCAGTTACTGATGTCAGGTAAACGTCTAGTTCAGGCCATTCTGTTTGCAAATAATCTTCAAGTTTTCCAAGAACATTAGCTGCGCCACCAGTAGTAGTGGTCATTAAATAGTGATTTTCAGCTAATCTAGTTGTAACTCCATCATCATAAACCATCCCATCTTCATTTAACATCAATCCATATCTGCATTTTCCAATTGATAATTTTGACCATGCATTTGTATATACTCTATTCAAAAACTCTGATGCATCTGTACCCTGAATATCAATTTTTCCTAATGTTGAAGCATCCAAAATACCAGCACTATCTCTAGCTGCTTTGCTTTCTCTTTGAACGGCATCATGCATAGTCTCGCCATTTATTGGATAGTACCAAGGCCTTTTCCATTGACCAACATTTTCAAATTTAGCTTTATTATCAACATGCCAATCGTGAATTGAGGTTTTTCTTACTACCTCAAAAA
>CACGTU010000014.1 GCA_902576045.1 uncultured Pelagibacteraceae bacterium
CAAAAGATTAAAAAAGTTGTTGAACCAAGGCCTGGTGAAATAATGTTTGGGTTAAATATGGTTGTAAATAAAGGAAAAACTGTGTTTATTGGTGATACTAGCGTACATGAGTATCCGACATCGGAACAATTGGCTGAAATAGCGATTTCAGCTGCAAGGGTAGTAAGACTTTTTGGTTTCGATCCTAAAGCTGCCTTCCTTTCTCATTCAACTTTTGGCCAACCATTAACTAGTAGAACAAAGCACATTAGAGATGCAGTTGAAATTTTAAAAAATAAAAAAGTTGATTTTAAATTTGATGGAGACATGCAGCCAGATGTAGCTTTAAATAATGAATATGCAGATCTTTATCCTTTTTCAGAAATTGTCGGTAAAGCAAATATATTAATTATGCCAGGACAACATAGTGCAACTATTTCTCATAAAATGATGAAGTCTTTGGGTGGCGCTAAGGTGATTGGTCCTTTGTTAATTGGTTTGGGGCAACCAATTGAAATTGCTCCATTAAGATCCTCTATTTCAGATATATTAAATTTAGCTTCTGTTGCGGCATATTCCGCAGGAGTTATTAATTATAAAAAACCAAATTAATTTTTTACTATTCTAAGATCTTCCACAAGTAATATGCTTGAAATTACATCTTCTACATCAAGAATTTGTTTCGCTTCGTTAATAACTTCTGCTCTCTCTTCTTCGCTTTCAGCAATACCATAAATATAAATTTTTTTTTTATGAGTATCTATATTATAATTAGAAGACTTTATTTTTTTGCTAGCGATCATTGCTGTACGTAATTGTGAGGTAATCAAAAGATCTTTTGCAGATTGTTGAAAATTAAACTCCTCTTTTATCTTGAGATCGTTTTTAACCGATCTTGCACCTTTTATTTCCCAAGCTAATTTTGTTATTTTTAATTTTTCCTCAACTGTTTCGACCTTGCCAGTTATAAAAATTCTTCCATCTATAACTTTTGGCTTAACAGATAAAAAATACTTTCCATCCATATTTATAATTTTAGCACTCAAATTTTTTTGCATTATATTATCATCTATCTGGGTTCCTATAGTTCTTGGATCTGTTGCAATTGATACTCCGGTACCAAGAACTCCCGTTGATGAAGCGCCCACACATCCACTTAAAATTATTAATAATATAAAAAAGTAAAATTTATTTTTTATCATTTTTAATTTCTAAGCAGTAATTGTATATAACTTTTTTTTGAAAGTTTTTTTTACTACAAATTAATTTCACAACATTTTTAATTGTTTTGGTTTTTAATAATTTTTTAATCTCTTTCTTATCTGATTCTTCTAATTCAATTAACTTTTTTTGAATATTTTTATTCTCAGAGATTATTACTGTTACTTCTCCTTTTTTCGATATCCTCAAACCATCTAATTTATCTGAAATAATTCTTATATACTCCTCATGAAACTTAGTAATTTCTCTACAAATTAATATATCTCTTTTTGGAAAATGAAGTTTTAAATCATTAATAATTTTGTAAAGTTTATTTGGCGATATAAAAAAAACAATTGTACATCCGTAACTTGATGCTTTTTCAAGATTTAAATTAAGGTCTTTTCTTTTTTCAGGCAAAAAACCAAGAAATAAGTATCTATCTGAAAAACCACTAATAGAAATACCTGCACTAACTGATGATGCCCCAGGTATTGGAAAGATATCGATTGAATGCTCTATACATTCTTTAATAAGTAATTGACCTGGATCTGATATAGCTGGTGTCCCTGCGTCAGATATTAAACAAATAATTTTGTCTTGTTTAAGCTTTTCTATTATTTCTTTAATTTTTTCTCTCTCATTGAATTTATGGTAAGAAATAAGAAGTTTTTTTATGTTAAAATGATTTAACAATTTTTTTGAAACTCTTGTGTCTTCACACAAAATTAGATCGCATTTTTTAAGTACTTCTAAAGCTCGTAAAGTAATATCCCCAAGATTTCCAATAGGTGTTGCAACACAATATAGCCCAGGTTTAAGATTATCTAAGATTTTAACATGATGCATAAATTAAAATTATATTATTAATAATTAAATGAAATCTTTAATTAAAAAAATATTAATATTAATCCTCATATGCTTATTGCCTGCTAGCAAAATATTTGCGGATGACAAAATTAGAATTGGTCTTCTTGTACCATTAAGTGGTGAATATTCGACTATTGGAGACTCAATAATTAAATCAACAAGACTTGCGCTTAATAAAATTAATGATGAAAAATTTGAAATTGTGCCAGGAGACACAAAAGCTAATCCAATTGATGCATTAAAAGCATCAAAAGTCCTATATGATCAAGGTATTAAAATTATTATAGGTCCAGTTTTTAACGAAAGTACAAAGTATCTTGATGAATTAAATGATGTAACCTTCATATCATTAACAAATAAAATTTATGGAAACCCGCCAAATGTGATAAGTGCAGGCGTTAATGCAATTTCTCAACTTCAAACAATTGATAAATTTAGGAATTTAAATGAGATCCAAAGGACTATTTTTTTAATCCCTAAAAGTGACTATAGAAAGGAAGTTGAACAGGCTATCAAAAAAACAAAATTGAAATTAAAAGATAAATATTTTTATGATACTGACCCTACATTGCTTACTTCCCAAATCGAAAAATTTACAAGATACCCTGAGAGGAAACAGAATTTACTTAATAAAATTGAAAGGATAGAAAACTCATCATTAATAAATAAAGAAAAAAAATTAGAGGAACTTAATAAAAAAGATACTCTAGGCGGGATAAACTTTGACTCTGTTATTATAGCTGATTTTGGTGAAAGTTTGAAGAGTGTAGCTACCTCTCTTTTATATACAGATGTTTCTTCAAAAAGAATTTCTTACATTACTTTAAATCAGTGGTTTGATAATTCACTTTTAAAAGAAAATTCACTTCAACCAATATATTTTCCATCAATTAATAAAGAAAATTTTGAATTATTTAAGGTTGAGTATAATAACGCATACAAAAAAAAGGCTAATCAACTTTCCTTTCTAAGTTATGACCTTGTCGGTTTAGTTTACTTTTTAATTTATAGTAACAATTTTGATCAAGATAAAAAAATATTTTATGAAAAAAATAAATTTAAAGGAAAAATAGGTATTTTTGAGATCGAGAAAAATACAATTACACATCAATTAAATTTTTATAGTATCAATGATGAAAAATTTATAAAAATTTTCTAATTTTTTTAAAAGCTTTGTATCTGTGGTCAATTTTATATTTTTTTTTTGGATCCATCTCACCAAAAGTTTTTTTTTTTCCTTTGGGTATAAATATAGGATCATAACCAAAGCCTTTTAAACCCCTCTGCTCATTAGATATATATCCTTCGATTTTGCCAACTGAATAAATAGGTTTCTTCTTAAGACCAAAAATTGTTAATGCACAAATAAACCTTGCTGGGATTTTTTCTTCTCTCCAATTTTTTTTCTTTTTATCTAAAGCTTTAAAAACTTTTTTAATTGCTAAATTAAAGTCTCCTTTTGGACCTCCCCATCTTGCTGAATAAATTCCTGGTTTTTTGTCTAATATGTCAATTTCAAGACCAGAGTCATCGGCTATACAAACCATATTAGTTTTTAGTGAAAAATTTTTTGCTTTAATTAGAGAATTTTCTTTAAATGACTTTCCATTTTCAACGGGGCTCTTTAATTTAAATTGACTAGGGGTGAAAATTCTATACTTTTTTGGGATCAAACCTCTTATTTCTTTAATTTTACCCTTATTATTAGAACCTATAACAATTTTTTCGATTTTTTTTTTAAACATCTAGAAAAACTTGTTTTACTTACCATATACGTCTTAATGGCAAAAGAAGAATCAATAGAAAAAAATACCAAAGAAGATCAAACAGAAATTGAAGAATCACAATCAGAAAAGACTGAGGATATTAAAGATGTGGAGGAAAAAACTGAGGAAAAATTAACTCCTGAAGAAGAATTGCTTAACATTAAAGATAAACTTGCAAGAACTTTTGCTGAGATGGAAAACCAAAGAAGAAGGTATGAAAAAGAAAAAGAAGATGCTTTTGAATACGGTGGTTTTTCTTTTGCAAGAGAAGCATTAAATCTTTTAGATAATCTTGAAAGATCAAAGATTTCATTAGAAAATGATGAGACTATTAAAAATACTGACACTTTAAAAAAGGTTCTAGAACATTTTGAAATTATTAATAAAGATTTGCTATCAATATTTAAGAAAAATAATATAGAACCAATTAAGTCTATAAATGAAAAGCTAGACCCAAATCTTCATCAAGCAATGATGGAAATAGAAGACGATTCCAAACAACCAGGAACAATAGTTCAGGAAATTCAAAAAGGATTTATGATGAAAGATAGATTATTAAGACCGGCATTAGTTGGGGTAGCAAAAAGAAAGACAGAAGAGCAATCAAAAGATGAGCAAAAAACTCAAGAAAATCAATCAGAAATGGATAAAAATTAATCTTGATGGATGCTTGTAGTTGTAAAATTAACACTTATATGAAGCAAAGGAAATTAATATGAGCAAAGTAATTGGAATTGATTTAGGAACGACTAATTCTTGCGTAGCCGTAATGGAAGGTACACAGGCAAAAGTTTTAGAAAATGCAGAGGGTGCGAGAACTACTCCATCTGTTGTTGCGTTTACTGATGGAGACGAAAAGTTAGTTGGACAGCCAGCAAAAAGACAAGCGGTAACAAATCCTGAAAATACTATATTTGCTGTTAAAAGATTAATTGGTAGAAATTTTGAAGATCCAACTGTTAAAAAAGATGTTGAGACGGCTCCCTTTAAAATAGTTAATTCAGACAAAGGTGATGCTTGGATAGAAGCAAAAGGAACAAAGTATTCACCATCTCAAATATCTGCGTTCACACTTCAAAAAATGAAGGAAACAGCAGAAAAATATTTAGGACAAGAAGTGAAACAAGCAGTAATAACTGTTCCAGCGTATTTTAACGATGCACAAAGACAAGCCACCAAGGATGCAGGAAAAATAGCTGGTCTTGAAGTCCTAAGAATTATTAATGAACCAACTGCAGCATCCCTCGCGTATGGATTAGATAAAAAAACAAATAAAAAAATTGCAGTTTATGATTTAGGTGGCGGAACATTCGATGTTTCAATTCTTGAATTAGGTGATGGTGTATTCGAAGTAAAATCTACTAATGGAGATACATTCTTAGGTGGTGAGGATTTTGATAATGCAATTGTTGATTATCTTCTTTCAGAATTTAAAAAAGAAAATGGTATTGATTTAAAATCAGATAAGCTTGCTCTCCAAAGACTCAAAGAAGCTGCAGAAAAAGCAAAGATTGAATTATCATCTGCCGCGCAAACTGAAATAAATTTACCTTTTATAACAGCTGACAAAACAGGTCCAAAACACATAAATTTAAAAATGACTAGAGCAAAATTAGAGGCTCTTGTTGAAGATTTAATTTCTAGAACAATACCACCTTGTCAAACTGCATTAAAAGACGCTGGTCTCTCAGCAAGTGAAATAGATGAGATTGTTTTAGTTGGTGGTATGACAAGAATGCCTAAAGTAGTTGAAGAAGTAAAAAACTTTTTCGGTAAAGATCCAAATAAATCTGTAAACCCAGACGAAGTTGTTGCAATGGGTGCTGCTATTCAAGCAGGTGTATTACAGGGGGATGTTAAAGATGTATTATTGTTAGATGTAACTCCATTATCACTTGGAATTGAAACATTAGGTGGTGTATCAACAAAATTAATTGAGAAGAATACGACAATTCCTACAAAAAAAAGCCAAGTTTTCTCGACCGCAGAGGATAATCAGCCAGCTGTATCGATAAGAGTTTTACAAGGTGAAAGAGAGATGGCTTCAGATAACAAAGTTCTTGGAAATTTTGAGTTGGTTGGAATTGCGCCAGCACCAAGAGGAGTTCCTCAAATTGAAGTAACATTCGATATTGATGCAAATGGTATTGTTAACGTTTCGGCTAAAGATAAAGGAACTGGTAAAGAGCAAAAAATTCAAATTCAAGCATCAGGTGGTTTGAGTGATGAAGAAATCAGTCAAATGGTAAAAGACGCAGAGAGCAATAAGGAGGCTGACAAGAAAAAAAGAGAAGCTGTTGATGCAAGAAACCAAGCTGATACTTTATTACATTCAACTGAAAAAAATTTAAAAGAGCACGGAAGTAAAGTTTCAGATGCTGATAAGAAGGCAATTGAAGATGCATCCGCAAATTTGAGAAATGCACTTAAAGGAACTGATTTAGAAGAAATAAAAAAGAAAACTCAAGACCTAGTTCAAGCATCCATGAAGCTTGGTGAAGCAATTTATAAATCACAACAAGGTGCTAAACCAGATGATGCTCCAAAAGACGATTCTAAAGGAGAAAATAAAAAAGACGACAATGTTGTTGATGCTGACTTTGAAGAAGTAAAAGACGAGAATAAAGAGAAAAGCGCCTAGAATAACAACTATTTGTCTATAACCTGTTATGGCAAAGAGAGATTATTATGACGTCTTGGGAGTTAACAAAGGGGCTTCAGCTGATCAAATTAAATCAGCTTACAGAAAATTAGCTGTCAAATTTCATCCAGACAAAAATAAAGGCGATAAAGCAGCTGAAGAGAAGTTTAAAGAGGCATCAGAGGCTTACCACGTTTTATCGAATTCTGAGAGAAAGCAGAATTATGATAATTTCGGACATGCTGCTTTTGAAAATGGTGGTGGAGGAAGAGGTGGTTTTGGAAACTTTGACTTTTCAAATCATTTTTCAGATATTTTTGAGGATTTTTTTGGAGAAGGTTTTGGCGGCGGAAGAAGGTCAAGAAGATCAAATAACAGAGGTTCTGACTTAAGATATGATTTATCTATATCTTTAGAGGAAGCTTTCTCTGGAAAAAAACAAGACATTAAGTTTTCAACAACAGAAAAATGTGACACTTGTAGTGGTTCAGGTTCTAAACCAGGTCATAACGCTGGTGCGTGCAATATGTGTGGAGGTCATGGACAAGTAAGATCTAGTCAGGGATTTTTTACAGTACAACAAACCTGTCCACAGTGCTCTGGTTCTGGTGAGATGATAACTCATCCATGTGGAAGTTGCGGTGGACAAGGAAAAAAACAAGCATCAAAAAGACTATCAGTTACAATTCCAAAAGGTGTTGATGATGGAACAAGAATTAGATTATCTGGTAAAGGTGAAGCTGGATCTAGAGGTGGAAGTAATGGAGACTTATATTTATTTATAAATGTTCACTCTCATGAATTATTTAAGAGATCTGATGAAAACTTATTTTTTGAGTGTCCAATTTCTATTGCAGATGCAGCTTTAGGTACCTCTATTGAAATACCAACTATTGATGGAGGGAAAGCAAAAATTAAAATCCCAGCAGGAACACAGAGTGGTAAACAATTCAGATTAAGATCAAAAGGGATGCCTTACATGAGAGGTGGGGATTATGGTGATCTTTATGTACAAGTAAACACAGAAGTTCCTGTCTCATTAAATAAAGAGCAAAAAGATTTACTAGAAAAATTTAGAGAAATTGAAAACGAAAAATCAAATCCTAGTATTAGAAAATTCTTTCAAAAAGCCAAAAGTTTTTGGAGCAATTAAGTGAGTATAAAAGATATTTTTAACTTTTGGAAAAATTGAAATTGCAACCTTTTCATAAAAACAATTTTTAGCTCAGATCAATAACTCATTTTTTAAATTTTAATTTTTAAAAATTAAAGAGGAGTTATATGATTACAAAGAAATTATTTTTAAAATCGCTAATTTGGCAAGTAATTGGTATTTCATGGATATCACTTTTGAGTTACTTTTGGTTCGGTAATTTTATGAGATCAATTGGATTTAGTTTTCTAGTAACAATTGTCAGCATCTTTCTATATATTTTGTATGAAAAATTGTGGTATAGAATTAGTGATAATGAAAAGTAAAATTAAATTATTAATTACTGGATGTATGGGTAGAATGGGTAAACAACTCATTAAAACATCAAAAAAAAGATAAAAATGTTAAGTTAGTTGCCCTCACAGAAAGTAAACCAATCAATAAAAAAATTAGTGGAATTGTACCTGAGTTAAACACTGAAAAAGCTCTATCAAAAGCGGATGTGATAATAGATTTCACCATTCCTAAATGTACTTTTGAAGTATTAAAAATTGCATCAAAATTAAAAAAAAAGGTGGTTATAGGAACTACGGGTTTTTCAAAAAAAGAAGAAAATATAATTAAAAAATTCTCAAACAAAACTGCTATTTTAAAGGCTGGTAATATGAGTCTTGGGATAAATCTTTTAATGTATTTGACTGAAATAACATCAAAAGCACTTGGAGATAAATATTTAAGTAAGGTTTTTGAGGTTCATCACAAACATAAAAAGGATTTTCCTTCAGGAACTGCTCTAATGCTTGGAAAAGGTATAGCCGTTGGTAAAAATAAAGATTTTTATAAATTACTTGGAAAAAAATTTCTAAATAAGAAAATATTTCCATATAGTAAAAAGATTAATTTTAATTCAATTAGGAAAGGTGAAATTATTGGAGAACATGAGGTAAAATTTTCTAGTGGTAAAGAGATAATCACGCTAAACCATGAAGCTTTTGATAGAGCTCTTTATTCAGAAGGAGCAATTACAGCTGCAAAATGGCTAAAATCAAAAAAACCAGGTCTTTATTCAATGAGAGATGTATTAAATTTTGAATAATGAATGAAGTCCAGAGGGCTAAAATAGTTTTAAAAGAACTAAATAAATTTTATCCTAAAACACCAATTCCATTAAAACATAAGAATATTTTTACCCTACTTATTTCAGTGCTTTTATCTGCTCAGTGTACTGATAAAAATGTAAATAATGTAACTAAAGATATTTATCCAAAGTATTACAGACCAGAACACTTTGTTAAACTTGGTAGAAAAAAAATAGAAAAACTTATACAAAAAATTGGAATTTTTAGAATTAAAGCAAAAAGTATTTATATTTTGTCAAAAATGTTAGTAGAGAATTATAATGGAAAAGTCCCCAAAACTTTTGAAGATTTAGAAAAATTACCTGGAGTTGGACATAAAACTGCAAGTGTAGTCATGTCACAAGGATTTGGATTTCCTGCTTTTCCTATAGATACTCATATTCATAGATTGGCTCAAAGATGGGGACTTACAAATGGAAAAAATGTCGTGCAAACTGAAAAAGACCTTAAAAGATTATTCCAGAAGAAATATTGGAATAAATTACACCTTCAAATAATTTATTACGGTCGAGAGTACTGTAAAGCAAGAGAATGTTATGGAATTACTTGTAAAATTTGTACCACTTGCTATCCTAATAGAAAAAAACCTCTTAAAACAAAGAAAGCTTAAAAATGAAAATATTAGGAATTGGAAACGCAATTGTAGATGTTATTTGCAGAGTAGATGATGATTTTATTTCAAAAAATGGATTAACAAAAAGTACAATGAAGTTAATTTTTGATGAGAGTGAATTTCAAAGTTTATTAAAAAATCTTAAAATAGAAAAAACTGTTTCAGGCGGTTCCGTTGCTAATTCAATTGTTGGTTTATCTCAACTAGGGAATGAAGTTGGATTTATAGGAAAAGTAAGTGATGATGAGTTAGGTGAAAAATACGAAGAAGGTTTAAAACAAGAAAACGTAAAATATTTTTATAACAAAAAAAAAGAGGAGTTGCCTACAGGAACTTGTCTAATTTTAGTAACACCAGACTCGGAAAGAACAATGTGTACATTTTTAGGTACAGCAGGAAAAATTGATGAGAACGATGTAAGTTCTGAGGCAATAAAAAAAAGTGAGATAATTCTTTTAGAGGGGTATCTTTGGGATGAAGGAGATCCAAAAAAAGCGTTTGAAAAAGCGATTCATAATGCAAATAAAGTTGCGATGTCCTTATCTGATCAGTTCTGTGTGGATAGACACAAACCACACTTTTTAGAATTAGTTAAAAATAAGTTAGATATCACATTTGCTAATGAGCAAGAAATAATGTCACTTATCGATGCAAAGAATTTTAATGATGTAATTACATTTTCTAAATCACTTGATAGAATAATTGTTGTTACAAGAGGTGAAAAAGGTGCAGTTGCAGTAAGTGGAGATGAAGTTATTGAGTGTGGTGTCAAAGAAGGTTTGAAAATTGTTGATTTAACAGGTGCTGGAGACCTTTTTGCAGGAGGTTTTTTACATGGCCATGTGAACAACATGTCTTTAAAAGATAGTTTAGAAAAAGGGACAGAAATGTCTTCAAAGGTAATTCAACAAATTGGAGCTAGACTATAAATCTTATTTTTTTTTTCTTTTAAAACTACCTCTACCTTTCTTTGGTTTAACAACTCTTGGCTTATACTTTTTAGAAAAAAGTTCTTTAGCCAAACTATTTTTTTTTTTCACTTAAAAAATAACCTTTTTTATCACTTATAATAAATTCATTATCACTGAATTTATCACTTATTTTCTTTCTAAGACGATATACGTGGGTTTCGACCGTATGGGTTTCAAGTTCAGAGTTATATCCCCAAACCTTCTCTTGAAGTTGGTTAATTTTCACTGGATCTTTGAACTTTTTTAAAAAAATCAATATAGAGCTCTCTTTTTCTGTTAGCTCTAGTTCTTTATCATTTTGATTTAGTATTCTTGAATTAAGATCTAAATAATATCTTCCTAAATCTATTTTAGATTGCTCTGTAAATTTTGACTTTAAAAAGTTGATGTTCAAAGTTTGGATAAGTTCATTAATCCTTATTGGAAATTTATCAATTATAATTTGCTTTTTTACAGTAGATAATTTTTTCTTGGTGAGCACTAAATAATCACTTAAATTATCATGTTCCAACTTTTCTAATTCTTTATCCTTTTCATAAAATTCCAATTTAAATTCAAAATTTTCCTTAATTTCTTCAAGTATATTAAATAATTCTTTATATCTTAAAATTATTAATTTTTTTGTCATGGTATATATTGAGTCTATGACAATTATTGTCAAAAATAAACATACTCTTTTATATAAAGAATTTAAATTTAGGTGTTGTGTTGGAAAAAATAATTTTTCAAAAAAAAAGATTGAAGGTGATAAAAAAACTCCAATAGGAATATTTGATCTAGGATATCTCTTCTATAGAGCTGATAGATTCAAGAGGCCATTTACAAAGCTAAAGATTATTAAAATAAAAAAAAATATGGGTTGGTGTAATGACTCAAACTATAGAAAATATAATAGGATAATTAAAATAAATAAAAATATACGTCATGAAAAATTATTTCGAAAAGATTATAAATACGATTTTATCATTCCAATTAAATATAATTATCAAAAAGTAATACCTGGAAATGGGAGTGCTATATTTATTCACCTAACAAAAAATTATAAACCTACCGCAGGATGTATAGCCATATCAAAAAAAGATTTTTTAATTTTAATCAAGTTGATAAATAAAAACACCAAAATTAGAATATTAAAATAATTTGAGTTAATAGTTGAATTCTTTAACCCAATTATCCAATAAATCTTTGGATTTTACGAATTCTTTCTCGTAATTTTTCCACCTATACATTGAGTTAGAATATATTGGTTGACTTACTTGATTGTAACTAGGAGTATTAATCATTCCTCTTTTTTCTGCAGTTTTATAAAACTTTTTAACATTTTCGGACCACGGGACATCAAGGAAACTTAATAAATCTTTAATTGTTTTATCAAAGTTTGAAATAACATCCTCATACTTAATAATATGGTGATCAACTTTAAAAACTTTATTATATTTTTTCCATAATGACATTGTAAGATCGTATAAATTTGAGGAATCATCTAAATCTAAAAAATTTGCCATCGCATGGTTCAACATAAAATTTTGCATGAAGCAGCTCAAAACACAATCGTAAGGGTGTCTTAATGCAAGAATGAATTTTGCATTAGGAAAAAATCTTATAATTTCTCCTACATGAACAATATTTAATGGCATTTTATCTATTGTAATTTTTTTTTCTTTTTCTTTCTTAGATTTTTCTATTTGGCTAAAATAGAATTCTCTCATTTCTTTAATTAAATTAGGATTTATATTTTCTAGGTTACTAAGATTAAAATTCTTGTTGATATAAAGTAAATCCATAAATTTGTTAATTATTGGTATTTCTTCTAAAACTTCAATCGAAGGATGACTTCTCAATATTGTATCTAATAAAGTTGTACCTGATCTTGGAAAGCCAATTAAAAAATAAGGATCTTTTTTTTTATCTAATACTTTAGGTGGTTGCCAATTGGATATTTTTGGATCACTAAAAAAATCAAGTCTATCTTGCGTAGTTTTTAGGTAAATTTTTTTGTCAACATTATTGTCTTTTCTTTGGTCCATTATGTCATTCAACATTCTGAATAATTTAAAAGCCTCGCTATAATTGCCAAGTTTGTCATAACTTTTAGCCAAAACTTCATAACTTGCTTGTTTTTGAATTATTTGATCTTGTGAGAATTCAGTCTTATCAAGAAGACTTACAACCTCTTTGTAATTTTTTTCTTTATAAAGCAGTTTTGCCTTAAATGACTTAATTACTTGATTATTTGGAAATATTTTTTCAGCAGAATTAATTAGTTTCTCAAGTTCATTATTTTGATTTGATTTATCGTACAAGTCCATGACATTATTATATGAGGGTAGGTAATTTGGATCTATCTCTATCGCCTTTTTATAATAAAATACCGAATTCTCATGATCACCTAATCTTTTAAGGAGATTTGCAAAATTATAATTTGCTAAAAGATTATTAGGGTCAATCTCTATTGCTTTTAGATAATTTTCTTTTGCCTTAGAAACTTGTTTAAGACTTACATAGGCCATACCAAGATTTGTGTAGGCAAATATATAGTCTTTTTTTAAATTAATAGCTTTCTCAAAATAATTTATTGATTTTTCAACATCATTTAAATTTAAATAAATTAATCCTAAATTGTTATTTAGTTCAGGAAGATTAGGGTTTATTGAGAGCGCGGTCTCCATATAACTTTTAGCATCATTAAAGTTATTTTTTTGTGCTTTTATTGAAGCCATAAAATAGTTGGCATCAAAATTATTGGGAAATTTTCTAAGAATCTTTTTATATAATTTTTCAGCTTTATCGAAATTCTTATTTTTTAGAAATTTGCTAGCAAAATTTAAACTTTCTTTTAAATCAATATTTCCTTTGGCCATTTATATTTTTTTTTCTCTTTGTCCAAATATTTTAGTGCCGATTCTAATATATGTAGAATTATTTTCTATTGCAGGAATATAATCAGCTGACATGCCCATACTTAACTCACTTAATCCTAAATCTTTATTTAAGTAATTCATTCTCATAAAATATTTTTCTGAGTCCTCTGAAATAGGTGGTAGACACATAGTTCCAATAATATCTAAATCTTTATTGAGACAATATTTATAGAATGATTTTAAATTGTGGGGATCAATTCCACTTTTTTGATCTTCATTTCCAATATTTACTTGGATAAATAATTTTGGTTTTTTTTTTATTTTCTTTTGTTCTTCTGAAATTTTATTGGCGAGCTTTTCATTATCAAGTGAATGAATATAATCAAAAATTTTTAAAGCTAATTTTGTTTTATTTGATTGTAATTTTCCAACTAAATGAAGAGAAATATCTTTATTTTTTGACTTTATATCCATCCATTTTTCTATAGCTTCTTGAACTTTATTTTCACCATAGTCTTTGTGTCCGTGTTCAATTAGTGGATTTATATTGTTTATTTGAAATGTTTTTGAAACAGCTATAATCTTGATATTATTATTGTTGTTTTTTTTTTCTTGATTCGTCTTTATTGAACTTATTATGTTGTTTAAATTTATTATTGATTGATGCATAGATTAACTAAAAAATACTACTTTATTAAAAACTTTAATACTACAGAACTAAAAAATTTAAACTCAAATACATCTGTTATTTACAGAAACTATGAAAAAAAGCCTGTAATATCTGAACTTTTAGAGATAAAAAAATACTGTAAGAGTAAAAATTTAAAAATTTATTTATCAAATCACTTCCAACTAGCTCTTAAATTAGGTTTTGATGGAGCTTATATACCATCATTCAACAGTAGTATTAAACATTTGAATTATAGATTAAAAAAAAACTTTATTATTTTAGGTTCCGCGCACAATTTAAAAGAAATTAGATTCAAAGAGATACAAAAAGTTAGTCAGCTTTTTATATCATCAATATTTAAAAAAAATAAAAATTATTTAGGAATTTATAGATTTATTAATTTGGTAAAACTTTCTAAAACAAAGATTGTTGCTTTAGGTGGCATTAATGAAAATAATATTAAAAAACTTTATTTAACAAATTGTACTGGATTTGCTGGTATAAGTTACTTTAAAAAATTAGAAATAGACCAAAAAAAAGGCCCCTTAAAAAGGGGCCTTTAGTTTAATTATATAAAATAATTAGAATGCAAAAGTTAAGTTAACTTCTGTTACATCTCTATCATCTGTTGATGCACCAGCTACATTCGCAATGTCGTGTCTTGAAGCTGTTACTGACATTGAACCGTTAGTCCAAGATACACCAATAGCATCTGCTTCTTGATCCGATTTGCTTGCACCTGACTCGTATTCAACAGTTGAAGAACCGTATGAAATTGAAATATCTTCACTTACTGCATAAGAAACACCCCAAGCTTCAAACTCTGTATCTGCGTTAGCTGTTTGGCTATCAGATTCGTTTGATTGGAAACCAATAGTGAATGCATCCATAGCATATGTTGCATAGAAAACAGTGTTTTCTATAACAGCACCATCAGTTGTGTTGTTATCTTCCATTGCAGCACCAACGTTTAAACCTTCAACACCAGTAAACGCAATACCAGCACCTGTTGTGCTGTCATATGTAGTTTCACCTGGTTTGTAGTTTAATACTACTGTTACACCGTCAACCATAGAGCTGTTAGTGTATATGAAAGAGTCATTAGTTTTTTGTTGAGACACTGGGCCAGTTTCTCCGCCACCGCCTTTGATATCCCAAGACTCTTCGTTAGCAGCTGGAGTTTTATCATCCCAAGATCCTACTGCACCATTTCCAGATGTACCTCTGCCTGCAAATCTTAGTTTACCCATATCTCCCATGTCTACATCGAAGTGTTGGTTGTAAGCTGTTTGAGTACCACCTGACATGTTGTTGTAGTAGCTAACTGTAAAACCATTATCTAAATCAGCAGAACCTGTGAAAGAGATAGTAGTTTTTTGTGTTAGTTTGTTATCACCGTTATCAGTTGAAGAATTTCCGACGTAGGTAATTCCTGCAGTTCCAGTAACATCTAATGAACCAGCAAAAGCTGATGAAGTTACAAGAGCAGTACCTAATGCGGTCAATCCTAGTTTTTTAAGATTGTTCATATTAATTACTCCTTTATTTAATTGTTAATATTAATATTAAACACAAGCCTTTTAGCAGTTTTGTTCTCACAAGATCCTAAATATTATGTCAAATTAGAGTTATTTTTAATACTGTTGCATTTATGCATCTATTTTAGATTTTGTGGTAAAAATTGACTATTTATAATTAATATTCAATAAAAGATAAATTTATAAATGAAAAATAATCTTAAAAATTCACTAGTTTTAGCCTCTTTGCTTATGTTTCTATATGGATGTGGCATGGGTGCTGATGCTCGACAGTTTCCTCCGGATGCTGAATCAAGAGTTAAGAAAAACATTGAGGAAGGTCGTGGTTTTAGAATATTTGATGACATGAAAAGAGGTGGCTCTGGAAATTTTGATTTTGCAAGTTCCAATAGTTTATGGAGAGCATCTCTTGATACAATAGATTTCATGCCTTTAGCATCAGCTAATTACAGTGGTGGAATAATTATAACAGATTGGTATTCGAGTAATGCCTCGTCCTCTGAGGCAATTAAAATTTCAATTCGATTTTTAACCAATGAAATCAGATCTGATGCTTTAGATATTAAAGTATTTTATAAAAAGTGTGCATCAAATGAAAATTGTAAAATTATTGAAAAATCTGAAAATATTAAAAAAGAACTAAGTAAAAAAATTTTAGCAAAAGCAGCGGTTTATGAGGCTGAAACTAAGAAAAAAAACTATAAACCTTACAAAGGTAAAGTCACTACAAGAGATTAAAAATTCATAAGTGGAACCAAACAATAGATATAATTTTCAAGTTGTAGAGGATAAATGGCAAAAATATTGGGAGAAAAATAATTCTTTTAGAACAAATATAGATAAAGAAAAAAAAAAATTTTATTGCCTTGAAATGTTTCCCTACCCATCAGGAAAAATTCACATGGGTCATGTTAGAAACTATACTATTGGTGACGTTCTTTCAAGGTACAAATCACTTCAAGGTTTTAATGTTTTGCACCCAATGGGATGGGATTCATTTGGCTTACCAGCAGAAAACGCTGCAAAGCAAAATAATTTAGACCCAAAAGATTGGACTGAGAAAAATATATCAGTAATGAAATCTCAATTAAAAAAATTAGGTCTTTCGATCGATTGGGATAGGGAAATTTCAACATGTAATGAAGATTATTATAAACATCAGCAATTATTCTTTTTAGAGCTTTATGAAAAAGGTTTAGTTTATAGAAAAGAAAACTTTGTAAATTGGGATCCTGTTGATGAAACTGTTTTAGCAAATGAACAGGTAATTGATGGCAAAGGTTGGAGGTCAGGTGCAATTGTTCAGAGAAAAAAACTTAATCAATGGTTCTTTAATATTTCAAAATTTTCAGATGATTTATTAGAGGGACTTAATGAATTAACACATTGGCCAAATAAAGTTAAAGTTATGCAACAAAATTGGATTGGAAAATCTTTTGGTTGCGAGCTTAATTTTAAGATAGAAGGTGATTTACCAATTGATGAAATAAAATGTTTCACTACAAGACCAGATACTTTATTTGGCTTTTCTTTTTTAGCTCTTTCACCAGATCATCCAATATCCAAACATTACGAGAGCGATCCAGATTTTATAAAGTTTAAAGATGAATGTTCAAAGACAGGTACTACAGAGGAATCTTTGGCAATGGCTGAAAAGATAGGTTTTAAAACTAATTTGAAAGCGATTAATCCATTCGAGGAAAGCGAAAAAGTGCCAGTTTACTTTGCAAATTTTGTTCTAATGGATTATGGATTTGGTGCAGTCTTTGGTTGTCCTGGTCACGACCAAAGAGATTTTGATTTTGCCAAAAAATATAACCTCAATATAAAAACAGTCGTCAGACCTAAAGATCAAGAAAATTTTGAGGTAAAAACAGAAGCATTTGCAGGCGAGGGCATAATAATAAACTCAGAATTTTTAAATGGTCTCAGGGCACCAGACCAATCGGTAGTTAAGGCTATAGAAATTTTAGAGAAAAGAAAAATAGGAACAGAGAAAATTAATTTTAGATTAAAAGATTGGGGTGTTTCAAGACAAAGATACTGGGGATGTCCAATTCCAATCGCCTATAATGAAAAAGGTGAAATTAAAACAATTCCAAAGGATCAACTACCAGTAAAACTTCCAAAGAATATTAATCTTAATTGTAAAGGTAATCCATTAGATAACGATGAAAACTGGAGGAACGTAATTATAGATGGAAAGAAGTATTACAGAGAGACGGATACATTAGATACTTTTGTAGACTCATCCTGGTATTTTTTAAGATTTTGTTCACCTAAAAATGACAAATATGGTTTTGATTTAGATGAGATAAATTATTGGATGCCAGTAGATCAGTACATTGGAGGTGTAGAACACGCCATTCTTCACTTGTTATATTCAAGATTTTTTATGAGATCTTTAGCTTATAAAAATGATACTTTTAAATTTAAAGAACCTTTTGAAGGTCTATTCACTCAAGGTATGGTATGTCACGAAACTTATAAAGACGAAAATAATAATTGGCTAAGTCCTGATGAGGTAGAACTTAGTGGAAAACATTATTATGTTAAGACCAATTCATCGTCTAAAGTAACTGTTGGACCATCAGAGTCAATGTCAAAATCTAAAAGAAATGTAATTGACCCTGAAAGTATAATTAATAATTATGGAGCTGATGCTGTAAGATTTTTTATACTCTCAGATAGTCCTCCTGAAAAAGATGTTCAATGGTCTGATCAAGGAATGTTATCCTCTTATAAGTTTGTACAAAAATTTTGGGTTCTGCATCAGAAGATTAAAAATAACATTAAAGAAAAAAATAATGGTAAAGAAGATATAGTTTTAAAAAAATTCACTAATCAGCTGATAAGTAAAATTACTCATAATCTTAACAACTTTAGCTATAACGTTATAATAGCAAATATGCACGAAACTTATAACTTTCTATATAAGCATCTTGAAACAAAATTAAATTCAGATGATTTAAGTGAATGCTATAAAAAGATTTTAATTATATTCTCTCCAGTTTTACCACATTTAATAAAAGAGTGTTTAAGCGAAATGAATTATGACAAAAATAATTCATGGCCAGAAATTGAAGAAAAATATTTAGAAAAAACTAATATTGAATATGTAATTCAAATAAATGGCAAAAAAAGATCATTAATAAATGCTGAAAAAGATATTAAACAAGATTATTTATTTGAACTTGTTAAAAAAGACAAACTGTTGGATAAATATTTAAAAGATATATCTATAAAAAAGATAATTTTTGTAAAAAACAGATTGATGAATATATTAGTATGACAATAAAAGCTTTTAACTTAATCTCTCTCTCAATTGTATTATTATTTTTTAATGGATGTGGTTTTAAACCAATCTTAGTTGGATCAGATTATAATTTTTTAATCCAAATTGATAGTATGACAGGTGATAGTCAAATAAATTCAAAGATTGAGAATAGATTAAAAGTGTTAGATGGGACAAAAAGAATTTTTAAAGTAAGTTTGAATTCTAAAGAAACTAAAAATGTTCTGTCTAAGGATTCTAAAGGAGATCCAAATATTTTAGAGCTTGTAATAGATTTGAATTATAAATTTAGTGAAAACGGAGAAATATTAGTCAACAAAAGTATAACTCAAAGATCGAGTTATAATAATATATCAGATAAATTTGAGCTGAGTAAATCAGAAGATATTTTAAAAGATAATTTAGTAGAAAACTTAGTGTCAGATATAATTAATTCAGCAACAAATCTAATGATTGATGATAATTAAATCTTTTGAGGTAAATAGAGTAAAGTTTTCAAAATTTAAATCAATTCTTTTATACGGTCTCAATAAGGGTTTTAAGGAAGAAGTAATAAAATCCAACATTTCATCGGGTTTTTCAGGAGAAATATTACGTTATGAAGAAGCAGAAGTTTTAGATAACAAAGACACAATACTTGAAGGTTTAATTAATGGATCATTATTTAATGATATGAAGCTTATGATAATATCAAGATCTTCTATTAAGATACTTGATTTTATAAACGAATTTTTAGAAAGAGACATATCAAATGTTCAGATAGTAATAAATTCTGAAAATTTAGATAAAAAATCAAAGCTAAGAGGTTTATTTGAGAAAGATAAAAAATTGGCCTGTATACCGTTTTATGAGGACAATTATCAAAGTCTAAATATTTTTGCAATTAATTTTATAAGAGAAAAAAATATAAAAATTTCACAAGAAACTGTAAATTTAATTGTTGAAAGAGCGCGTGGAGATAGAGGTAATTTAAATAATGAACTTCAAAAGTTAGAAGCTCTATCTCAAACAAGAAGAAAAATCACACAAGAAGATATATTTAATTTAACAAATCTTTCGGAAGATTATGGAATATTTGAACTCGTAGATAATTATTTGGCAAAAAATAAGATTAAAGTTTCAAAAATTCTTAATGAAAATAATTTTGTAAATGATGATTGCATTTTAATACTAAGAACATTGCTCAATAGATCAAAAAGGCTTTTAAAATTAAAGAATATTCAAAAAGAGAAAGATAATATTGATGAAGTAATTTCATCTTATAAACCATCAATATTTTGGAAAGAAAAGGATTTAGTTAAACTACAAATTAAAAATTGGTCTGAAAAAGAGATTAAAGAAAAAATTTATCAAATTTCTAATTTAGAGATTTTAACCAAGAAAAATACATCCTCTATTAATCTTGTATCAGATTTAATCAGCAATTATTAATAGTTTTCCTTTATAATTTTAATTAATCGGTCAAGTTGATCAACGCCCTTGTACTCAAAAATTAATGTACCAGTATTATTTTTTTTATTATTTAAAAATACCTTCATTCCAATTTTAGAACTTAACTGATTTTCAATATCTATCGAATTTGGATCCCTAGACTTAATTGAACTTTTGTTACTTTTCACTAATCTAGCGAGAGCTTCTGCTTGTCTAACCGATAATTTTTTTTTAATTATTTTCTCAGCCAATAACTCAGAATTACCTAAACCAACTAAAATCTTGGCATGGCCTGGAGATAATTTATCATTGATAATGTGCTCAATCACCTTAGCTGGAAGGCTTAATAATCTTATGCAGTTAGATATATGTGCTCTGCTCTTACCAATAAATTTCGCAACTTTGTCTTGATCATAATTAAATTCATTAATTAATCTTTGATATCCCTCTGCTTCCTCGATAGGATTAAGATCCTTTCTTTGAACATTTTCAACAATTGCAAATTCAAGGGACTTGAGATTGTCTACATTAAGAATTACTACTGGGACTTCGTGCAAGCCAGCATTTTGGGCTGCTTGCCATCTTCTTTCTCCTGCTATCAATTCATATTTGTCATTTTTGTCATTGTTATCGTCTGATGCTCTAACAATAATTGGCTGAATAATTCCTCTTTCACGAATTGATGCTGTGAGTTCTTCTAAGCTATTTTTATCAAACTTTTTTCTTGGTTGATATTTATTTGGAATAATAGAACTAATCGATATTTTATTGTTTGGAATCTTTACATCACTATCTCCAATCAGGGATGATAAACCTCTTCCTAATCCTTTTTTATTTTTGAACGGATTTATCATGCAGCAGTCTCAATTTCTTTTTCTTGTTCTAAAAATTCTTCAGTGAAACTAAAATAGGCTTTACTACCTGGACAAAGCTTATCGTAGATTAATACTGGAACTCCATGTGAGGGTGCCTCTGATAACCTTACATTTCTTGGTACTGCTGTGTTATAAACTTTTTCTTTAAAAAAATTTCTAGCTTCCATCTCCACCTGACTAGACAACTTATTTCTCTTATCATACATCGTAAGGAGTATCCCTCTTATCTCTAGGATAGGATTTAAATTCGATTTAATCCTTTCAATAGTTTTCATTAATTGGGTTAGGCCCTCTAAAGCAAAAAACTCTGTCTGTAGTGGTACTACCAAGGCATCAGAGGCAACTAAGGCCATAATTGTGAGAAGACTAAGAGATGGAGGGCAGTCAATTAATATATAATGATAGGATGCTTTAGAATCGTTTAAAATAGAGGCTAATTCATCTTTTAATTTAAATGCTCTTCGGCTGTCACCAGCAGTTTCAACCTCAAGTCCTGATAAATCTACATTAGAAGTAATAATATCTAAGTTTTCAAATTCAGTTTTTTGTACCACATCGGATATTTTTTTGTTTCCATTTAAAACACTATAAATTGTATTATCAGATGTACCTGAGTTGGATAATCCAAGACCTGTTGTAGCATTTCCTTGTGGGTCAAGATCAATCACAAGAATTCTTTTTTCTTTAAGAGATAAACCGGCAGCCAAATTAATTATTGTTGTTGTCTTCCCCACTCCACCTTTTTGATTTATGACTGAAATTATTTTTCTATTCATATTTTTTTAAGATTTGATATTTTCACAACGATAGACTCGTCGTTGGTTAAACTTTTCCTCTCTTCATAATCAAATTTCCAATTTTTCATTGCATCTTTTAAAATCTTTTTTCCACTTTTTCCTAAAAATAAAATTATGTATTTAAAATTTTTAAAATTATTTTTCGCAATTTGAAAAATTACTGGCAGAGGTTTAAAGGCACGTGAAATTATGACGTCTGTAATTAAATTTTTTTCGTTAAAAATATTTTTTTGATGAATTTCTGAATCCAGGTTAAATTTTTTTGACATCTCTCTTAAGAAATTACTTTTATGATAACTTTTTTCATAAAAAATCACTTTAAAAGTTGGCTTTTTCGAACTCATAATAATACCTAGGACAATTCCTGGTAAACCTGCCCCCGACCCTAGGTCTGTACATGTTTTAATGTCCTTTTTATCAATAAAATCAATAGTTTGCATACTATCAGCAATATGCCTTGATTTTATTGAGCTTTCTGTGCTTCTGCTAATTAAGTTTATTTCCTTATTTTTCAAAATTATGTCTTTTGAATATTCATCTAACCTTTCGAGTGTTTCACGTGAAACATCTAGAGTAAATTTTGGGACTATTTTTAAAAAATACGAATCAATCAAGCTATATGCTTAATAGACCTTCTTTTAAGATGAGACAATAAAATATATACGGCTGCAGGTGTTATACCATCTATTCTAAGGGCTTGGCCCATTGTTTTGGGTTTTATTTTCTTAAATTTTGACTTAACTTCATTTGATAGTCCTGAAAAGCTATCATAATTAATATTATCTGGAATTATTAAATTTTCATCTCTCTTAAAAGCTAAAATATCAGCTTTTTGCTTCTTCAAATAACCTTTATAATGAGAGTTTATCTCTAATTGTTCATCTATTTCACGTGAAACGTAAGGTATTTCTGGCCAAATTTCCCTAATTTTGCTCATATTTACAGATTTTTGGCCTAATATATGGGATGCAGATCTACTAACCCCGTCTTTTGCAATATTTATGCCGTATTTTTTAACTTTTGAAGGGGTAATTTGTAGTTTTGACATTTGATTATCAATTTTTGTTAGTTGAAAATGTTTTTCTTTAAATATTTGAGCTCTATCTTTAAGTACCACTCCCAAATTAATTCCTTTTTGAGTTAATCTAACATCTGCATTATCTGACCTTAATGATAATCTATACTCTGCTCTTGAGGTAAACATTCTATATGGTTCCGCTACACCTTTCGTAACCAAATCGTCTATCATCACTCCTATATATGCATCTGATCTATCAAGTATAAAAGGTTCCTCTCCTTTGGTAGATAGAGCAGAATTTATTCCAGCGATTAAGCCTTGAGCAGCAGCCTCTTCATATCCGGTTGTTCCATTAATTTGACCGGCAAGATAGAGATTTTTGATTTTTTTAGTCTCTAAAGTCAAGAATAGCTCTCTTGGATCAATATAATCGTATTCAATAGCATATCCAGGCCTTAATATTTTTACATTTTCTAAACCATTGATTTTACTACATATTTCTTGCTGTATCTCTGATGGTAGTGAAGTTGAAATACCATTTGGATATATAGTATTATCATTTAAGCCTTCTGGCTCTAAAAAAATTTGGTGTTGCTCCTTATCGGCGAATTTTTTTATTTTATCCTCTATAGATGGACAATATCTTGGACCTACTCCTTGTATGCTGCCAGAGTACATAGCACTTCGCTTAATATTTTTGGAAATGATTTTATGAACTTTTTCATTGGTATAAGTCATTCTACAAGAGATTTGCTTATTTAAATTTTTTTTGGTTAAGAAAGAAAAAAAATATGGATGTTCGTCTGCATGTTGAGCTTCCAAATTTTCAAAATTAATTGTACGTGCATCTAATCTTGGTGGAGTTCCGGTTTTTAATCTACCAATTTTAAAATTAAACTTTTCTAGTTGTTCACTTAAACCTGTTGATGGTTTTTCATCATATCTCCCTGCTGGGGTTTTTTTCTCACCAATATGTATAAGACCGTTTAAAAATGTGCCAGTTGTTAAAATTATCTTAGATGATCTGATTTCTTTACCAGATTGAGTATTAAATCCAATTATAGCGTTATTTTTAAAATTGAAGCTTATTACAGGATCTGAATAAATGCTTAAATTACAGTAGTTTACAAGTTTTTCTTGCATTAATTTTTTGTATAATGATCTATCGCTTTGTGTTCTTGGTCCTCTAACTGCAGGACCTCTACTTCTATTTAGGAGCCTAAATTGTATTCCTGATTTGTCAGCAACTTCTCCCATTACACCGTCTAATGCATCTATTTCTCTGACCAGATGACCTTTACCAAGTCCGCCAATTGCAGGATTGCAGGACATTTCCCCTATAGTTTCAAATTTATGCGTGAATAAGGCAGTGTTAACTCCCAATCTTGCAGATGCTGCTGCTGCCTCACAACCAGCATGACCACCCCCAATAACCACTACATCAAACGATAACTCATTTTTCATGCCTTTAATTTATTATCGTTATTAAATTTTACAAGATACTAGTTATTCCACTTTCTGGGGTTTTCTTAGTTGATAATTATTTGCCTATACAGAAATCGTTAAAGATGGATCCGAGTATTTCTTCGACATCTACTTTTCCAACTATTAATCCCAAATGTCTAACTGCTAATCTTAAGTCTTCTGCGGCTTTATCAAATTCCTCTTCTGAATTTTTATTTTGAAATGTTTTTAAATGATAAATACATTTCTCAATATTGTCTCTATGCCTGCTTCTTGTGATTATAATATCGTTTGATGATATAAATTTACTTTCTAATTTTTTTTTTATTTCATTAATAAGTAAATCTATATTTTTATTTTCTTTAACCGATATAGTTATTGGATTTAATTTTCTAATTTCTTCATTTATTCTATCATCAATATTATCCAATTTATTGACGACAATAATATTCTTATCCTGGCTCAAAGCACTTAAAAAGCTTTGAAAATCAACACTTTTTGGTTCTAAGACTATGATATTTAAATCTGCTTCATTTGCATTTTTAAGACTTAGCTTTATACCTTTTCTCTCTATTTCATCTTTAGAGACTCTGATGCCGGCTGTGTCAGATAAAATGACCGGATATCCATCCAAATTAAGATGTGTTTCTATAACATCTCTTGTAGTCCCAGCTATTTCAGACACAATTGCTACTTCACGGTTTGCTAGATAATTAAGGAGAGAAGATTTGCCCACATTTGTGGGACCAATTATAGAAATTTTGAAACCTTCTCTAATTCTTTCTCCTACTCTTTGATCATCCAATAACTTCTCTAAATCAGCTAATGCTTTAGTTGTGTCTGCTTTTATTCCGTCTAAGATTTCAATAGGCAGATCTTCGTCTGGAAAGTCAATTTTAGCCTCTATCTTAGATAAAACTTTAATAAGTGTATGTCTAAGAGTTTCAAATATTTTTGAACTTTTGCCCTCCATTATTTTTATAGCTTGTAATCTCTGAATTTCTGTTTCTGATGAAATTAAGTCTGAAATACCTTCTGCTTTCAGTAAATCTATTTTTCCATTCTGGAAAGCGGTTTTCGTGAACTCTCCTGGAGAAGCAAGTCTACAATTAGATACTTCTGAAATTGAACTTTGTATTGCTTCAATTACTGCTCTGCTACCATGAACATGGAATTCGGCCATATCTTCACCTGTGTAACTGTTTGGTCCAGGAAACCATAAAAGTATACCTTCGTCTATCAATTCATTTTTTTTATTAATAAATTTTCTTAAAGTTGCTTCTTTAGGTTTTGGTAAACTAGAATTTGTGAGATGTTTGATAACGCTTGCTGTTTTGGATCCAGAAACTCTAATAACAGCTACGCCTGATAAACCTGGCCCTGAAGATAGAGCATAAAATGTCATTCGAAAATTATATCAGTATTTTGGGAAAATAAATCGTTAAGATGGCTTATTCATAGAATTAAAAAATTCTGAGTTATTTTTAGTATCTTTTAATTTAGAATTTATAAACTCTATCGCATCCATTGAGCCCATTGGGGCAATAATTCTTCTTAATACATTCATTTTTTGAAGGTCGTTTTTATCAAATAATAGCTCTTCTCTTCTTGTACCCGATTTAGTTATGTCTATTGCTGGGAATATTCTCTTTTCAGATATCTTTCTATCTAATATTGTTTCACTGTTACCAGTACCTTTGAATTCTTCGAATATGACTTCATCCATTCTGCTTCCAGTATCAATTAACGCTGTAGCTATAATTGTTAATGATCCACCTTCCTCAATATTTCTTGCAGCACCAAAAAATCTTTTTGGTCTTTGAAGTGCATTGGCATCTACACCTCCAGTTAAAACTTTTCCTGAACTTGGAACTACAGCGTTATAAGCTCGTCCAAGCCTTGTTATTGAATCTAATAAAATTACAACATCTTTTTTATGTTCGGTTAGTCTTTTAGCTTTTTCAATAACCATTTCAGCAACTGCAACGTGTCTTTGAGCGGGCTCATCAAATGTTGAGCTTATTACTTCTCCTTTAACTGTTCTTTGCATGTCAGTTACCTCTTCAGGTCTTTCATCAATTAATAAAACCATTAAATAACACTCTGGATGATTGGCTGTAATCGAGTTTGCTATACTTTGCAAAATCATCGTTTTACCAGCTTTTGGCGGTGATATAATCAATGATCTTTGTCCCTTTCCAATTGGACTGACAAGATCAATTAGTCTTGGAGTTAAGTCAGGTTTTTTTTCAATTTTTGTAGTCTCGACTTCCATTCTAAATTGCTTGTTAGGGTAGAGTGGAGTTAAATTGTCGAAAGCTATTTTGTGTTTAAATTTATCGGGTTCCTCAAAATTTATTTTAGACACTTGCAATAAAGCAAAATATCTTTCACCTTCCTTTGGAGATCTTATTGGGCCTTCAACAGTATCGCCTGTTCTTAATCCAAACCTTCTAATTTGGCTTGGGCTTACATATATATCATCCGCACCTGGGAGATAATTAGACTCCATTGCTCTTAGGAAACCAAAACCATCCTGTAAAAGCTGCAAAACCCCTCCACCAGTAATTTCTTCACCTTTTTCAGCCAATTTTTTCAGTATGGCAAAGTAAATTTCTTGTCTTCTTAAAGTGCTAGCATTTTCAATGCCAAGCTTTTCAGCTTCAGTAATTAATTTCTCTGAGCTCTTTTCTTTTAGTTCTTGTATGTTCATAGTTGTGGGGAGTTTTTTGTTAGATGAAATAAATATATATATTAAGTCTCAAATTTCAAGGCTAGATGGGTTTAAAAATTACAATAAATACTGTTAAAATTAACAGTATTGTTGGAATTTCATTAATTATTCTAAAGAATCTAGAGGATTTTGAGTTTGAGCCGTCTTTGAGAGAAGTCAGACATTTTCCTAAATACTCGTGGTAAACAGTCAAAATTATTACAAAAAAAATTTTTAATTGAAGCCAAAGTTGTGAGAAAGATTCAAAACCTATTTGATAAATTAATAGTATGCCGAAGAGCCAGGATATTAACATTGCTGGTCTCATAATATAAAAATAAAGTTTCCTTTCCATAGTCTCAAAAATTTCAGTGGTTTCTTTTTTTTGATAATTTTCAACATGATAAACAAAGATTCTTGGCAAATATAGCAACCCAGCCATCCAAGATATAACTGCTATTAAATGTAGTGACTTAAATATCAAATAATAATTCATAAATTTATAAATTTTTATTTACTAGATATTCTAGAAGCTTAATATGATCTTCGTTATCATTCAAACACGGTATCATATCAAAGTTTTTTCCCCCGGATTTTAAAAAACTCTCTTTGCCTTGAATTGCGATTTCTTCTAAAGTCTCAACACAATCTGATGCAAAACCAGGACAAATTACTAAGATATTATTTATATTGTCGCTCGGTAATTCTTCTAAAGTTTTATCAGTATAAGGTTTTAACCATTGTTCGGGACCGAATCTTGATTGGAAAGTTGTTCTTATCTTAACATCTTTGAACTTTTCTGAGATTAATCTTGTGGTTTTATGACAGTAACAATGATAGGGATCGCCTTTATCAAAATATTTTTGTGGAATTCCATGATAAGAAGCAATTATGATGTCTGGTTTCCAATTAATTTCCGAAATTTTTTTATTTAATGAATTTACTAATGCATCAATATAAAGTTCCTCTGACTCATAATGTGGAACAATCTTTAAACTTGGTTGCCATCTCATCTTCATAAGAGATCTATATACTTCATCACATACTGTTGCTGTTGTTGCTGCAGCATATTGTGGGTATAGAGGAATAATTAAAAGGTGCTCACAACCAGCTTTGTGTAGTTCATTTATTTTGCTTTTTATACTTGGGTTTCCGTATCTCATTGCATAATCAATTATAACGTTTTTATTTTTTATCAATTTGTCAATTTTTTCGGCCTGTAACTTTGTGTAGTATCTTAGAGGAGACATGTTTTCTTTTTCCATCCAAATTTCTTTATATGCTTTTGCAGTTTTTGAGGGTCTAAATGTTAAAATGAAAACATTCAGGATGAATTTCCATAATATAGGATTAACTTCTATAACTCTTCTATCAGAGAGAAATTCTTTAAGATACCTTCTTATATCAAACCAACTTGTGGATTCAGGAGTTCCAAGATTGATCAATAAAACTCCAGTTTTTCCAAAATTAATTTTTGGGTGGTCTTCCATTAATTAAACGATCTCACAGTTTTTACTAATTTTTCAACCATTTCAATTTTTGTTTGAGGTTGAATTCCATGTCCTAAATTAAATATATAAGGATGATCTTTAAATATATTTAAATATTTTTTAGTCTCTTTTTCTAAAGTGTCTTCATCTTGTAACAGAATTTTTGGGTCTAAACCCCCCTGAATCGGAATATCAATATTTTTTACAATATCTTTTGGATCTATATCATAATCGATGTTAACAGCACTTGGTTTAACAATATCACAGAAGTTCTTGTAATCTTTTATGCCTCTAGGAAAACATATAACTGGGACACCAAGGCTTTTAGTATATTCTACAAGACTTAATGTTGGTATGTAAATATATTCGGGTATATTGTTTTCAAGAAGTCCAGCCCAACTATCAAATATTTGTATAATCGTGGCACCTGCTTCAACTTGATTTTTAATATGAATTTTAAGGAATTTATCAATGATAGATAATAATCGATTAATTAAAAATTCATCTTTAAAAAAATCTACTTTAAGTTTTTTTTTAGGAGAGATTTTGTTTATCATGTATACCAAGATTGTCCACGGAGCACCGACAAAACCTATCAAGTCTTTTTCATCTCTGTTAATCTTATTTGATGTTATATTAATTGCCTTATAAACAGGATTTAACTTAAAAGAAAAATCAACCTCATCAATATTTTTTAATTCATCTAGATTTAAATCGCCTAACTTTGGACCAAAATTTTTTTCAAACTCAACTTTCTGGTTTAGACCATATGGTAACATTAAAATATCTGAAAAAATAATTGCAGCATCAAAATTAAATCTTACTATAGGTTGTAAGGTTATTTCAGATGCTAAATTTTCACTAAGACACAATTTTATAAAATCTTGATTTTTGCTCCTTATCTCACGAAATTCAGGTAAATAT
>CACGTU010000015.1 GCA_902576045.1 uncultured Pelagibacteraceae bacterium
TTCAAAATTATCTCCCTATATTAGAAACGGTCAAATACACGTAGCTGCAATATATGAAAAAAGCTCAAAGGATATTAAAAAAAATATAAGTATTAGAAAATATATAAATGAACTGGGATGGAGAGAATTTTCTCACAGTTTAATTAATTATTTTCCTCAAATGTTAAAAGGAAACTTGAGAAAGGAATTTGATAGGTTTCCATGGGAAAAAAATTCTAAAAATCTTAAAGCATGGAAACAAGGCATGACCGGTTATCCAATTGTTGATGCAGGAATGCGAGAACTTTATGAAACAGGTTGGATGCATAATAGAATTAGAATGGTAGTTGGGTCATTTTTAGTTAAACATTTAAGAATTAATTGGAAAGAAGGTGAAAAATATTTCAGAAATTGTTTACTAGATTTTAATGAAGCTAATAATGTTGCTCAATGGCAATGGGTTGCAGGATGTGGTGCTGATGCAGCTCCTTACTTTAGAATATTTAATCCAATTCTTCAGGGAGAAAAATTTGACAAAGAAGGATTATACGTAAAAAAATGGGTACCAGAATTAAGTAAAGTTCCCTCAAAATTTATTCATAAGCCCTGGGAGATGGAATTAAAATATCAAGAAGCAATAAATACTGTCATTGGAAAAAATTATCCAAAACCTATCGTAATTCACGAAGAGGCAAGAGCAGCGGCTTTAAGTGCTTTTCAATCTTTAAAGAAAAATTAAAATCCACTCTCTCTTACGAGAAGAGCAATTATATTTTTAAAGAATTTTATAAATGGGCTATATCTGCTACCCTCAATATGAACGTAACCTGGTAATTCAAATTGTATTGAACTGTTATTTATTAAATTAAAGTCCGCAAGATAATGAGCGGTTTCTGGTCTGTATTTAAATTCTCCAGATGTAAAATTTCTAATTGCAATTGGTCCATTGTGTAATGAACTCAAAGATATGTAAGGTAAATTTTGAACAGCTGATAAATCTAAAGTGCTTGAAATCAAATGTATTTTTTTATGTTCACCATCATTTGGAATAAATACTGCGGGAGATTTTTCTTTGAACCTATCAATTTGCTCCTCTTTGATTAAGCCTTTAACCTGACCTGTTCCATAATGCACAATCCCTAATAATTGGTCGGTATTACTAACCCACATTTCTTCACTTAGTCCTGAAAAATCTTTAATTTTGCCTTTAATTGGTGATTTTAAAATTAGCTTACTCTTTATATTAGTTAATCCACGAACCTCACTTTGTAGTGCAAGTAATCTTTGTTGAAGAGTAATATATTGATCCATATTGCCAGCGCTATCGCTTAATCTATTTATCTTAGTTTTTGTAAGTTTAATTTTTGTTCTTAATGAATTTATTTTTTTATCTAAATCTGGTGAATAGAGTTCTAATAATTCTTGGCCTTTTTCTACTTCAGCGTCTTTAGCTACAAATATCTGTTTTATTTTAGCTGGATAAGGTGAATAAACTTTTGAATATTTTTCAGAGATATATACAGCGGGAATTTTTAAAGATGATTTCCATGGTAATACAACAATCATAGTTAAAACTGTCAAAATTGCTATTGTTCTTACAGTTTGACTATTAAGTTTCATTTCAGACTTCATCATATACCAGTTTTTAATTTCTTTAATAATTGGAAGCATGATGAACCAATAAATTTCAATAACAAATAAAATAATACCTAAAACCTTAAATGCTAAATGATAAACAAGTAATGCAATTCCAATAAATAAGAAAAATCTGTAAAGCCAGGTTGCCCAAGCATATATTATAAATGTCCATCTTCTCGTTGGATTAATTTCCTCTGGTGGTTTGTGATTAAATCCAAAAAGGGTTTCTCTTATTTTCCATCTCGCTAGAGCAAATGATCTTGGCTGCAAATTTTCAGCTTTTAGCCAATCAGAAAAAACATAATATCCATCAAATCTCATAAATGGACTTACATTTATTAATAGTGATGATATCCAAGAAGTGGTTGCAATAAAAAACATTACGCTTTTCATTCCACCTTCAGGTAAAATTCCCCAAATAAAAGTTGCAATTAATGCTAAATGTAATTCTGTCAGAATTCCTGCAAAATTAATTAGAAGTCTTTCCTTGTGATTTCTAAGTCGCCAGGCATCTGTTGTATCAGTATATAAAAAAGGAAAAAATACTAAAAAGGCAATTCCTATTGCAGAAACTCTACAACCATAGTTTTTTGCAACAAAAGCATGACCTAATTCATGTAGGCACTTTACTATCACTAAAGTTGCAAAATAAAGCATCAATCCATTGAATGTAAAAAAATATAAAAATGTTTTTTTAAATACAGCAAATTGTTGGATGACAAGACAGATACCAATAAATCCTAAGATATATATTATATTTCTAAATTTTGCTGATCCTAAGCTTCTTACTTTATTTAGGTTTCTTCCTAACCACTCATCTGGCTTAAAAAGAGGAATTTTGAAAAATAAATAACTATGTACAAGATTGAGCAACCAGCTTTTTTTCATACTATTTTTTTGTTGCAACAAATAATTTACATTTTGTCCTGGAGGTTGAACAATTAAATTATTCTGTTGAAGAAAACCTATAAAACTTTTTATTTCATCACTGTTAGTTTCAATTCCATCTGAATTGATTTTTTTCTCAAAATTTTGAATATCTTCCCCACCTCTCCAATTTTTAATAAGTTTGAAAGCAGTTAATCCGAGAGTAAAATATTTATTCCTTACAGCATCATAAAGTAACCAAGCAGGTGCACCATCTTCACGACTATTACCTCTAAATATCTCTAGATCCTGTCTTAAGTATGGGATTATCATATACCAATTAGTTGTCTCACAAACGTAATAGGTTTTCTAAATAAGTAATAAAATAATGTAACTCTTGAACCATAAATTTTGGCTGTTCCTCTTAAACCAATTCTTGGGGGAACTTCGCCTTCATAACTTACTCCAATTTTATAAGATAAAACTTCTTCAGGCGACAATGATGGCTCGTAAGATGCTCTAAGCAACTTACCTTTTAATGGCTTAATTGGGTTTATATCTAAAAATACTTTAACATTTGAATTTTCCTTAATAATCAATGAGTCTTTGACAGGTAACCAAACTAGAAACTCAATATTATTAGGGTTTGCTATAGTCATTATTTTTTCACCAACAGAAACTGGTCTTCCCTGCCAATCATTTTTTTGATCAACTATCGCAATTCCTTTTTGGCCAGCATAAAGTTTTGAATTTTTTAATTTCTCACCTGTCGATTCTACTTCTGCTTTTTTTAAATCAACTTGAGCAACTAATTCTGCTAATCTTGCTTTTTCTTTATTGTCGGTAAATGAGGATTGTCTACTTCTGAGCAGTTCCTTTTCTGCTACTTGTAGAGATTGTTTTGATAAATTATAATTATTTAAAAGATCAGTATCTTCTAACATAACTAATAAATCACCAGAGTTTATTTGATCATTATTATTAGCAACTATATTTTTTACTACTCCATCAAAAGGAGATGTAATTAAAATTGGATTTTTTGGGACTACTTCAACAGGAGCAGTACTCGTTATTTTAATTGGGATAATTGAAACAAGTATAATTATAATAATTACTATCCATGCTCTTGATCCAACTAAATATTTTTTTAAAAAATTTTTAATTGAAAAATCTGTTAGAAATGAATTGAATGCATGTCCATAAGTTACTGATAAATGTCTTGATAATTCAATTTCGTTTTCAATAAACTTTTCATTTCTTGATAAAATCAAATAACCTTGCAAACCTTTTTGAGGACTTAAAATAGGAATACATAATATGTTATCTGGTAAATTTTTAGGTTTTTTAACTTTTATTTTTTTTGAAACTTTATCTACATCTAAATTTTGAATTTCTTTAAAGTTGTGTCCCGACTCATTTATAATATTTTCAATAAACGTAATTAATGGAGCAGTTCTATCAACTGTTGCAAGATCTGAGGTTGCTTTTACTTGAAACTTATCTGTTGGAGCTTTTAAGAGAAGAAATGAATTAACATAATCGATGATTTGTCTTGTTTCATTTGCTACAACAAAATTTAATTCGTCTTGTGTTTTGGCTTCACGAGTTTTTTTTTCTAAACCAATTAATCGAGCTATTTTAATATTTTTATCTTGGCTCAAAACTTAACAATCCCACTCATTCCAGGAATTAAAGACTCATATTTTTCATTAAATTGAGCTTTCAATTCTATTGTTTGACTAACTGCATCAACTGTTGCTCCAAGACTAATTACTTTTGCATCTAAAGTTTCACCTGTTTCATCAATTACAATTTTTACCTCATGCCCTTTTTTTAACCACCTCAACCAATTACTAGGAACAACTATTTCAGCCTCTAACAAGCCATCGCCAACAATATCCATCAAAGGCTGTCTTTGTTCAATGGTTGAAAAAATACTTGTATAAACATCCATAACTTTTCCATTGTATGGGGCAACAATTTCGCATCTATCTACATTTAGTTTTGCAATATTTAATTCAGCTTTTGCTTTTTTAAGTGCAGATTCTGATAGTTGATATTGAAGTTTTCCAATTGATCTCATCTCCAATAATTCTTTATCATTTTTTAATTGAATATTTGCACTATCATAATTTGCCTGGATTACTTCTTTTTGAGCTTTGTAGATTTTGCAATCAAAACTGATTAAAACGTCACCTTTCTTAAAAGGATCTCCTAACAGAAAATTAATATTTTCAACTCTCGCTGCTAATTCACTTGATATTGATACTTTTTCAGTTGCAGTTACTAAAGCTCTGGCCTCTCTAATCTCTTCTGCATGAGTAAAATTTAAAAATAAATAAGAAATGAAGATTGTAAAAAGAAATTTTTTCATGATTTTATTGTGTTATTTATAATCTATTAATAACGTTTGAACCATAATCATCCCAACTAGTAAACTCTTTATCTAATTGGTCTTTTAAACTTACAAATTTATTGTCAATTTTTTCGTTATTTAGCTCGTCAATTTGTGCAGTATCATCATCACCGAATTCTATTGATAAATCTTTAACAATTATTTCACCATCTCTCTCGATAATAAGTTTTAAGTCTAATTTGGAAATATCTTCTGGTGGTTCTGCAATTATTTTTCCTGAGTTAGGATCATAACTTAACCACTCAGGTATTTCAGAACCATCTTTTAATACAAGTTTAGTTCTTTCAAATTTTTGTGATAATTCACTCGGTAAACTTATAACCAAGTTTGTATCAATAATTTTTGGTTTAAGTGTATACAGAGTATCAGATTTTTTTGATTGAAGGATATCTAAAATATCTGATTTATTGTTAAAATTTAAAATACTTGTAGAATTTTGGTCTACTGAACCATCTTGATTGTTTTTAATCAAGTTAACATTTCCACTTTCATCAACACTTATACTTGCGTTTTGTACTTTTGCTCTTTTTAGTATTTGCTTATCTTTTAGAATTTGTTCTGGATCTATTTTAACACTTATTTCTCTTCTCTCATTTTGACTATCTGTTGCAATAATAATAATTTCTACATTTTCTACTCCATCTGGAATATTAGTTTTGGTAGCTCCTGTTTTTGGATCTACCTTGATCCAATCAGGTAAAGGCGATCCATCTTTCATTACTCCTTCATATTTTATAATATCAGAACCTGTTTCATTAAAAATTTTAAATTTCAAATTTAAACTATCATTTTTAACTTTAACTTTTACTTTATCTGCAAAAACATCTGGTACATCTTTTAATTTTTCTTTAACTTCAATTGAGTTAGTTTCTGCAACAAGATCGGTTAATTTAAGACCTTGTGAAAAATCTGATTTTTTATTTTGTTTTGGAAGATCAATTTGATTTAAATTTAATTCAAAATTACTTTCAATTTTTGGTAAATTAAAATTTGATTTATTTGATTTTTCATTTCTTTTACTTTCCCTCTTAATTAATCTTTCAGCTTTTTTTTCTCTAATTTCTTTAACGACCTGTCCACCATTTTGAAGTTTAATAACTATAGAGCCTGTGTCAGTTGTAGTTCCATCTGATACAGTGTAATTGAAATATTCAAATACAATTTGACCTTTATCTAAAGTATCATCTAGTCCAGTATTAACAATGTAAGTATAACTTCCATTTGAGTTTATTATTAATGTTCCATATGTTCCAGTAAGTGAAGATCCAACTACACCTGAAGTTCCTGCTCCCTCTAAGGCACCTGTTCTAATTTCTGTTACACTAATAGTATCGTTGGTATCAGCATCGGTATCATTGGTTAATACGTCCTTAATGGAACCATCTGTAACTGTTAAAGTTGAGTTTGTTGATATATCGATTGTGTTACTATCGTTTGATGCAGCTGGTGCATCGTTTGCACCTGTGACCGAAATTGTAATTGTTGCTGTGTCTGTGGCTGAACCATCAGACAGTGTATAAGTAAAAACATCATTGCCTGATTCACCAGTATCTAAAGAGCCATTTGGAGTATAGGTATATGTTCCGTCTGCTCCAATTGTTAATGTTCCATATGTTCCAACTATTGATGTCCCATTAGAATATGTTGTTGAGGATGTAACATTACTACTATTTCCATTTGTGTGAGAAATATTTGTTATTACTAAAGTATCTGAGCTGTCAGGATCTGTATCATTATCATCAATTACACCGCTTGATGCATTTGAAACTGTAACGCTAGATCCGTCTGTTACACTTGCAGTATCATCAGTTGCTGTTGGTGTATCATTTACTGCAGTTACATTGACAGTCATAGTATTAGATGAGCTATAAGCAGTTCCATCATTTACTTGAAATCCAAATGAAGTATATGAACTTCCATTTTCATTGGAATTGGGCTTAAATCTTAAATATCCATTTGAAATATCTAGAGCTGTAATTTCTTGGTTTAAGGTGACATCAACCCATGAAGATCCATTATAATATTGTAACGCACCATTATCTTCTAAAGATGTAATTTTAATTTTTTTTAAACTTCCACTATCATCAGTATCACTAAAATTGAATTCACTTGTTGAAAATACATGATTTGTATCTTCATTAGTTGTAATAGTATTGTTTGATGCTGTTGGAGCATCATTTACACCTACTACCGATATAGTAATAACACCTATATCTGAAGCTGTTCCATCAGAGACGGTATAGTTAAAACTATCACTTACTATATCACCAGGATCAAGCGCGTCGGCTGCATCTTTATTTGCAACATATGAATAAGAACCGTTAGCATTGATTGTTAATTGACCATAGGTTCCATCTAAGGCAGATCCAACTGAACCTGGAGTGCCATTTCCTTCACTTGAGCCTGCTCTTATTGCTGAAATTGTTAAAGATGAACTTGCATCTGCATCAGAATCTGAATTAGAACTTGAACTTGTATCTATTACATCTCCAGTGTGTTCACCTGTTATATCAACAAAACTGTATGGACTTGAAAGTGAAAAAGATAAGACTGCGTTTGAATTTGCTCGAGCTAAAAATGCTTTACTTCCATCATTATTAAATACAATATCATTAGGTTTATTAGCAAAGCTACTCACATCAAATGCACCATTAAATGTTGCAGTAGATAAGTTAAAACCAGTACTAAGATCGTATTCTAAAATTTCATCACTACTTTGACCTGTAATAAATAATTTTGAACCTGTTGGATTAAATGAAATACCTCTTGGTGTAACTTCTCTTGAACTAAAATCTAAACTTCTACTTGTGTATGATATTGTTGTGGTATCAAAAGCTGTTGATAGAGAATATTCATAAACATGATGGTTGGTGTCTCCAAGTAAAAACATTTTAGTTCCATCAGTATTAAAAGTAAAACCTCTAGGACCACTGTCTTGGCTGCTAATTACTGTTGAAGAAGGAGTTGGTAACGAAGATACATCATAAGCTGTAGATAAAGAATATTCATGAATCTTTTTATTACCGCCTGCACTACTGATTATATAAAGTTTAGTACCATCACTATTAAATCTGATACCACGTGGTTCACTTATGTGAGAAGAAATGTCATATGTAGTGCTTTGAGAAGCAGTATTTATATCAAAAGCAGTTGTTAAAGCATGTTCAGAGATTGTTGCTGTGCCGGGAGCATGAACAACAAACATTTTAGTACCGTCATGATTAAATGCTACGGAACGTGCTGTACCTGCGCTAAGTGAATAAGGTGAACCAGTATCTTGAGAAACTCCGGTAACGCTTGTAGCATTGCTGCTATTTGAAACAGTCAATGTTCCATCTTCATTGACACTGCCTGTATCATTTTGAGCAACTGGCGCATCGTTAACCCCAGTAACTGTAATAGTTAAGTTTGCAGTATCAGTTCCGCCATTGCCGTCTGAAATAGTATAAGTAAATACGTCTGTAACAATATCACTTGCATCTAAAGCATCAGCAGCTGCTTGATCTGCAACATAAGTATATGTTCCGTCAGCTCCAACAGTTAATGTTCCATAAGTTCCTGTAACAGAGGTCCCGCTTGAGTTATAAGAACTTCCACCAGATACAGCTGAGTTGGTACCACCGTCTTTTTTAATTTGTGTTACTGTTAAACTATCACCATCACCATCGGTATCATCTGCACTTAATAAACCTGAACCAGAACTTTGAGTAACTGTTGCGTCTTCATTTACACTATCTGTATCTGCAACAGCTGAAGGAGCGTTATTACTATTACTGACTGTAATTGTTAACGTTGTTGTTGTAGTAGCTGTTCCATCAGAAACTGTATAAGTAAATACATCTGTTCCAGCGCTTGATCCTGCAACATAAGAGTATGAGCCGTCTGCACCAATTGTTAAAGTACCGTAAGTACCACTACTTGATGCACCATTTGCTCTAGTTGTTCCTGCAGATACAGAAGTTGAGCTACCTGCTCCGCTATGCTGAATAGCTGTTACAGTTAAAGAAGAACTTGCATCAGCATCAGTATCATCTGATATAACTGTTCCAGCACTATTTGTTGCATCTGTAACGGTATTGCTTATTTCAACTGCATCTGTATCTGCAACTCCAACTGGAGCATCATTAATTCCAATAACTGTAATTGTTAAAACTGCAATATCAGTTTCACCTTGTCCATCTGAAACTGTGTAATTAAAACTATCAGTAACCACATCACCTGGATCCAATGCATCTGCTGCATCTTTGTTTGCTACATAAGTATAAGAGCCATTTGCAGCTATTGTTAATTGGCCATAAGTTCCATCTAAAGCAGATCCAACTGAACCTGGAGTACCATTATTCTCACTTGAGCCTGTTCGAATAGCTGTAACCGTTAGTGTGTCACTATCAGGATCTGTATCATAATTATCTGTTGAACTTGTATCAATGACATCTCCAGTATGCTCGCCTGATACATTAACTAAATTAAATGGTGAGACTAATGAATATTCATCAATTGTATTATCACTATTACCTGAAATAAATAATTTAGTACCATCATTGTTAAAAGCGATATCTTCTGCACCTGCATCAACAGAAGGAGGTTGAATAAAACCTACATAAGTTGATGTAGAAATATCATAAGCAGTACTTAAAGTGAATTCAAAGATATCATGATTTGACTGACCATGGAAAAACATCCTTGTTCCATCGTAATTAAACGTTATTCCTCTAATACCCAAATCGTAAGAAGATATATCCATACTATCAGTGTGAGAAGCAGTAGATACGTCATAACCGGTAGTTAAAGTATATTCTTCAATAGTATTGCCCGTATTGTTTGTAATAAACATTTTAGTTCCGTCCTTGCTAAATGCTAATCCTCTTACCTGAGTAGTTTGACCTGAAATATCAAAACTATCTACAAAAGAAGCTGTAGAAACATCCCAGGCTGTACTTAATGTATATTCATTAACATCATGACCTGCATAACCAGCTACAAACATTTTTGTACCATCTGTATTAAAGGCTAAAGCGTGTGGGTATACCTCTTGTCCGCTAACACTAAATGATGAATCAAAACTTGCGGTTGATACATCAAAGGCCGTCGTCATATGATATTCATTAATGTCCTGACCTTGATAACCTACAACAAAAAATTTTTTTCCATCGCTACTAAAAGCTAGTCCTCTTGGACCTGTCTCTTGAGAAGCTACTGAAAAAGAAGTTGTGAGTGTAGCTGCAGTAACGCTCGTTACATTATCACTATCATCAACTGTTAATGTTGCATCTTCATTAACGGTACCTGTATCATTTCTTGCGGTTAGACCTTGGCTAGCAATAACATTGAATGTAAGCGTTGTAGTTGTTGATGCTGTGCCATCTGAAACTGTATAAGTAAATACATCTGTTACATTTGCATCTCCTGCATCAAGACCTGATATATTTGAGTTTGCAACATAAGAGTATGAACCATCTGAACCAATTGTTAATGTACCATAGGTACCGCTAACAGAAGTCGCATTTCCACTACTATATGTTACATTTTCTACTGCTGTTGCAGAACCTGCTCCACTATGTTGAATATGAGTAACAGTTGCTGTTGAACTTGTATCAATATCTGTATCGTTATCTGTAATATCTCCTGTATGATTTCCAGTACTTGACCCAGCGTTTGCAGAAGCACTATTAGCAACTGTTAAAGTTCCACCTTCTTTAATATAACCGCTATCTACTACACCTACTGGATCATCATTCACACCTACGACAGTAATTATTAATGTGGCAGTATCCGTTCCACCGTTTCCATCTGAGACTGTGTAAGTAAAACTATCCGTTACAGTATCACCAGGATTTAATAGATCAGCGGCAGCTTGATCTGCTACATAATCATATGATCCATCGGAACCTATTCTAAGAGTACCATAAGTACCAGTTTTTGATGTTCCACTTGAATTATATGAACTGCTGCTTGAAACAGATGAATTAGACTCTCCAGTTACAGCTATTTGAGTGACTGTTAAAGTATCACCATCAGCATCTGTATCATCTAATAAAACATCACCGTCATGTTCACCTGATATATTTACTAAACTGAAAGGAGTGGTGAGAGTGTATTCATTAATATCTTGACCAGCATCACCTCCCACAAACATTTTGGTTCCATCATTATTAAAGGCAAGACCGTTTGGGGCAGTATCTTGAGAGGAAACACTAAAATTACCTACAAAACTTGCTGTTGATACATCAAAGCCAGTTGATAAATTGTATTCATTAACTTCATCACCCTCTATACCGACTATAAACATCTTTTTTCCACTATTATTAAACTTAACACTGCTAGGATATAACTCTTGAGAGGCAACGCTAAAGTTGCTGTCATAAGAGGCCGTCATTATATTAAACGCACTAGACAAAGTGTATTCATTTACAGCGGCACCAGAATGACCTACGATAAACATCTTGGTTCCATCATTGTTAAATGTAATTCCCATAGGAGCAGTCTCTTGAGAAGCAACACTAAAGTTATTAATATGGGTTGCGGTGGATACATCAAAGCCTGTAGAGAGCATGTAAAAAGTTACATCTTTACCAGTTAAACCTACCACATACATTATGGTTCCATCATTGTTAAACGCATGGCCCTTTGGAAGAGTCTCTGCGCTGCTAACGTCTAAAGTATCTACATGACTTGCGGTTGACACATCAAAAGCTGTAGACAATGTATATTCAGCTACACCTTGTCCAGTAGAACCTGAGACAAACATCTTAGTACCATCATTATTAAATGAAAGACCGACAGGAGTAGCTATTTGACCTGAAGTACTGAAACTATCAACAAAAGAAGCCCCTGCAATACTATTCGATGTAGCTCCGTTTGTAACAGTTAACGTTGCATCTTCTTTTACAGTTCCAGTGTTAGCTGCTGCAACAGGCACAGCATTAACAGTAATAGTTAAAGTTTCTGTATCTGTTGCTGTCCCATCAAATAAAGTATAAGTGAAAACATCTGTTCCAGCACTTGAACCTGCAATGTACTGATAAGTACCATCTGCACCAACTCTTAACGTACCATAACTTCCAGTAACTGACGTGTAACCTGAATTATAGGCTGTTCCTGGATTTACAGCTGTAGCACTTCCACCAGCTGTTGTTGCAACAATGCTTGATACACTTAATGAGGCGCTTGTATCTGCATCGGTGTCTCCATCTAAAAGATCTGAAGTACTATCTGTAACTGTTAGTGTTTGACTGACATTTACAGATCCAGTTTCGCTATCAGCAACTGGAGTATCGTTAACACCTACTACGGTGATTATTAAAGTTTCTGTATCAGTACTACTCCCGTTTGAAACAGTGTAAGTAAAACTGTCCGTTACAATATCACCTGCATCAAGGTTATCGGTTACTGACTGATCAGCTACATAATCATATGATCCATCTGCACCTATTCTTAAAGTACCATAAGTACCAGTTTTTGATGTTCCGCTTGAATTATATGAACTGCCACTTGCAACTGCTGAATTAGAACTTCCCGTTACTGCTATTTGAGTAACTGTTAAGGAAGAGCCAGTATCATCTAATAAAACGTCACCGTCATGCTCACCTGAAATATTTGTTAAGCTGAAAGGAGTTGTAAGGGTGTATTCATTAACATCATTTCCTGTGTGGCCCACAAAGAACATTTTCGTTCCATCGTTATTAAATGTCATTGTGCAATTAGATGTATCTTGACCTCCAATGTTAAAAGTTCCTATTTGAGTGATGGTTGAGCTTAAATCAAAACCGGTCGATAACGTATATTCAAAAACTCCATCCATATCGTTAATAAACATCTTTTTACCATCAATACTAAATGCAATACCTCTATCACCGACAGTTCCTGAAATAGTATAATTATTACTGTAGGATGCTGTGGACACATCATATGCTGTCGATAAATTGTATTGAGATACTTTGGGCGTCGTCTCATTATCGTAAACGAACATTTTGGTACCATCATCATTAAATACTAGGTCTCTTGATTTGGTGGTCTGTGATGAAATTGAGAAACTGTCAACAAACGTAACTGTCGATGATAAATCAAAAGCTGTTGATAATGTAAACTCATTAACATCACTATCTCCTTGAGAGTCCAAAGTGAACATTTTTGTACCATCGTTATTAAATATTATAGCTCTTGGATCTGTTTGTGATCCATTAGCTACGGTACCAAGGTCTATACTATTATTACTGTAAGAAGCTGTAGATACATCAAATGCAGTAGTGAGATTGTATTGATATACCTTGTCATTTTGTATTCCAGTAATAAACATTCTTTTTCCGTCATTACTAAAAGCGATACCTCTTGGATCTGTGTCTTCACCAATTGTGTAGCTATCTACAAAGGAAGCGCCTGAGATTGTATTTGCGGTAGCTCCATCTGAAACAGTTAACGTTGCATCTTCATTTACGGTTCCAGTGTTAGCTGCTGCGACTGGAGCTGAGTTTGGTTTAACGAGTATTCTTATATAATCTCCAGCGGAAGAATTCGCATTTTGCGCTCCAAATTGTAAAAGATTATTTGTTCCACTTCCATGATTTGAAACAGAAACCCAATCAGAACCATCACTGCTATCCGCAATACCACCTGAACCATGGGACTGAGTAGAATTAAAGAAGTTTGTCATACCAGAGCTCGGTTTTTTACCCTCTGCCATTCTACCACCGTCGTTATCTGCAGAATTACTACTACCCCCGCTACCACTCATTGCATAAATTAAACTGCTGCTATGATATGTGTTACCATCAACATTTTCTGCTCGAGTTTTTGCTTGATCAAAAAATATTCCAACAATTTCACCGTCAAAAACAACTTCTCCAGCTGAAGTACTTGTTCTTTTATTTAGGTTATCTACAAGAAACATTAGATACGAATTTACTGAAATATTGCTTGAGGCATTCTGATTAGCTCCATTTTGCAATTCAGCATTTCCAGTATTGTTATCGTCATTCCAAATATATGTTGAATCAACGTCAACATTCGAAATTAAGTCTCCACTAGAAACAGAAACATTTAATTCTTCTACGGCCAAACCAAAATCAGAACCAACTGTTGCATAAGCTCCTGAAGCACCAAGTCCAACATTGCCAGAATTCATCATTGTAACATTGCTATCAATATGAGTAACTCCTGAGCCAGAAAGAACTCCAGTTGTAGATAATGATCCAAGGGCATGGTTATAATTTTTAACTTTAAGTTCTTCCTCACCAATTAAACCAAACTGTTTTTCTAATTCCCAATCTCCACCTTTGCCTGTAAGATCATCTGAAGCTGCAATGTCTACCTTTGTTATTTCTGAGATTTTTTTTATTAATAATTGTCCTTGATCTGTTGATGCAACATTACATCCATAAAACAGAATATCTCCTGTATCAGTTAACGATTTACCAATTGATGAAAGGGTTGATTTGTAATTGTCTATTGTATCATTATTTAAAAATGCATTACCAAATAAAATTTGTCCTGCAGAACCATGGCCAATTAAATGAAGGGCATTAATATTTTCTCTATCCTGTAAAATTTGATTAATTCTCTTAAATCCATCTTCATTAGAATTAATTAAATATACTTCTGTGTTTTCTCTAAAGGATTTAGTTATTTCTCTGTAATCTTTTACCTGGCTATCAATAAAAACAATGTTTTTTCTGTCGTTCCTTGCCTCTCTAGCAACAGTTGTAAAAGGGATTTCAGTGTTAGTTTGGGTTCCCTCTTTATATATATCTTTATTTTTGGAATTTTTTTTTATTTCTTGTTGATTTCTCTCATCAATTAAATCTAAAAATGTAGAAGCACCTGCTCCATCAAGCATTATTCTTTGCTCTAAGGGCTCAATAAAAATCTTCTGATTTTTTATATTTTTATTTTTTTCTTCCATTAATCATTGTTTTTAACCAAATATTGAAAATTTTGACCTTTAGTATTGCCCATTTTGAGTTTTTATATTGTCAAAAACGTCTCAAATTCTAAATATCTCCTTAAATGAACTATTAAATTAAAGCCTGCTTAAAATATCAGAACCATAATCATCTTGAATATTTGCCTCAACACCAACTTGTTCAGTCAAAGATACAAATTTTGTTTGCTCTTTAATTTCAATTTGTTTTGCAAATCTTTCTGCAGAACGTTTATTAATTTTTCCTTTAATATCATTTTTAATTTTATTTCCATCTGTATCAATTGAAATAACTGAAAGATTTAAATGTTTTACATTTTTTGGAGGATTTAGAATTAGTTCACCCTTATCTGTATCAACTTTTATCCATTTGGGAGCTTTGTCCCCATTTCTTAAAACAGCAATTCCTTTTTCAATGTTTGATTTAATTTCGTCAGGTAAATCAATTATATATTTATTATCTCTAATATATGGTTTTGGTTTGTATACTTCGCCTTTTGCAATTTTTTCAATTAATTTTTTAGGTTTAAGTTTTGCATCATTGCCATTTATCGATTTATTTTCTGTTTCATTATTTGTTTGTTCTTCATCAGATTGGATTTCAACGTCTCCATCTTGATTAACAGATATTCTTTCTTCAATTTCACCAGCAAACTCTCTTGCAAGTTCTCTATTTTGTCTTAATTGACTAGCATCAATTAGAACTGCAATTTCATATTCATTATTCTTTTCATCAATTCCAATTACTTTGAATTCTAATAAATCTATATCAAATGGAATTTCTGTAACCACCACTCCTGTTTTTGGATTTACTTTAATCCAACTTGGTAATTCACTACCATCTTTCATCTCCCCTTTGTATTTTACAAGTTTTACACCCGGATCGTTAAATACTGAAAACTGTAAAACCAAAGTATCCTCAGGGTTACCCTCAGAGAATGTAGTGTTATTTCCATCTTTATCTATAAATTGAGCTCGAAGATCAATTAATTTAAGAGCTTCATTAAATCTTAATATTTTAAATTGTCCTTCATAAAAATTTGTAAATGGTAGAGGTTCTCTATCTGGTAAAAGATAAGGATCTAATTCATTTAAAGAAGCTCTTTGAACTAAAGATTTTAATCCATCTTCTTTAACTTCAGCACCATAATTTGTGGAACCAAATATTTCAATGGTTAATTGTGCACTTGCTGTAAGACCATTTATATCTGTAACAGTGTATGTAAAATATTCAAATAAACTTTCTCCAGGTTTTAAAGTATCCCTTAAACCTGAGTTTGAGGTATAATTGTAGCCACCATTATCGAAAAATGTAATTGATCCATACTGCGCTGTAAATTCTGATTCAAGTGTTATAGATGATCCACTCTCATTAATTTTTCCAGATCGAATTGAATCTATTGAAAGTACATCTAATAAGTCAATATCAGTGTCATTAGCTGTTACAAGTTTTGAACTATTATCAAAATTTGTAATTTGAGTTTCTTCATCTAAATCTAAAGTTTCATTATCATTAACGGCACTTGGTGCATCATTAACCCCATTAATTTTTATTATTAGTTGGGCTGTTGCAGTTTGGCCCGCTTCATCTGTAATTGTATAAGTAAATGTCTCATAAAAACTGTGTCCTGCTGGTATTTTTTTCAAATCTGAATTATTTGGATCTAGCTCATAAGTATAACTTCCATCTGCGTTTAGAGTTAAAGTTCCATAAGTACCAGTTAAAGGAGAGCCAACTGAACCAGTAGTGCCTGTTTCACCTTCATCACCTGTTCTAATTCCGTTAACAGTAATGGTATCCCCTTCCATGTCAGCATCGTTAGAATCTACGCCATTTGCATCTGTTTTAGAGATAGCTGATCCTCCAACAGTAATAGTATTATAGTCGTCTGTTGCCGTTGGCGCCTCATTTGTTCCATTAATTGTAATTGTTAAAACTGCAATATCTGTATCTCCGTCTGTGTCTGAAACTGTGTAATTAAATGTGTCTGTTACTGTTTGACCACTAACTATTCTGCTACCGCCAACTTTAATGTCATTGTTAGCTTGATAAGTATAAGAGCCATCTGCATAGACAGTAAGTTTTCCATAAGTTCCTATCAGTGGATCACCAATAGTTCCTGCAGTTCCTGATCCTTCTGAACTTCCTGTTCTGATAGCGGTAATTTGATGAGTTAGATAAGTATTTCCACTGTCAGTGTCAGTATCATCATAATCCAATGAATATTCTGAAGTATTACCTCTTGTAACTGACTTACCTTCATCAACACTATCCGTATCATCAACAGCAGTGATATCATCATTAATCCCTGTTATTGTCACAACTAAATTGGCGGTACTAGCGTTAACATCATCATCATCTTTAATTTCATAAACAAAAGTATCTGTCACAGTTGCATCTTTTGTAATCGCTTCTGCTGCAGATTGATCGGCTGTGTAGGAATATTCACCTGTACTATAAAGTGTTAATGTTCCATAAGTACCAACAATATTTGAAGATCCTCCTGAAGCAACTGTTGTGTAAGATCCTCCATCAGGTTTGGCTTGTGTAACTCTAAGTGATGCATGTTCAGCCTCGTAAGATGATCCACCATTATCATCATTACCTAAAACACCTGTACCTGCTATTCCTGCAGTTCCTGTCGCTGCAGATCCTCCTTCAGTAAATGCTGCTGTATCATTCGCAGCTAAAGGTCCAAGTCCTGTAATTGTAATTGTTAATGTTGCAGTTTCACCTCCTGCAGTATAAGTAAATACATCTGTCGCAGTAGCTCCTGCTACTAGGGCATCTTCGTTATTGTCTATATCCGTTACATATACGTACGAACCATTTGATTGAACGGTAAGAGTACCATATTGACCAATGACAGCTGACCCAGCTGATGCTGAATTACCTGTACTTGCTAAAGCGCTTCCATCTCCATCTGTACCACTAGTATGTGCAACACTTGTAACACTTGTAACACCAAAATCATCTACTAATAAATCCTCGTCATCACCATCACTTACAGTTATGGTTGCATCTTCATTTACTGCATCTGTGTCGTTTGTAAGGTCTGCTCCTTTACCAATAATTGTAATTGTTAAAGTGGAACTAGCTGTTCCTCCTTGTGTGTCACTTGTAGTTAACGAAAATATATCTGTGACTGTTTCACCATTGTTTAAAGACGCTGCATCGTTAGCAATATAACTATATGATCCATCTGCATTTAAAGTTAAGTCTCCATAAATTCCATCAATTTTTACACCAACATCGGCTGTATTACCATTTGAGGATACAGAACCACCAGCTGTATTTGTACCACCGATTTGAAATACCGTTCCAACAACTATTAATGTATCATCTGCATCAACATCTGTATCATTGAGTAAAACATCACCGCTATTGCTCCCAGAAGTTGTTCCTATATTCTCTAATCCACCATTAGACACTGTTAATGTTCCACCTTCATGAATGTGTCCAGTATCAGCTGATGCAGATGGAGCATCGTTTACTCCAATTACTTTGATTGTGATTAAAGCTGTATCTGTTCCTGTTCCATCAGATACGGTATAATTAAAATAATCATAAACAATATCACCAGCATCCAATGCTTCTGTAGCTGAAATGCCTGTATTTGCTGTATAACTGTACGATCCATTAGCATTTAATGTAAGATCTCCATATGTTCCGGTAAGAGCTTCACCTAATGTTCCTGCCGTACCAGACCCCTCTGTTGATCCTGTTCTAACCGAAGAAACTACCAGTGTTCCTACTCCATCTGTATCAGTATCATCTTCTAAAACATCTCCATCATGTTCTCCATCTAAATCAATTAAATTGTAAGGTGTTCTTAAAGCATACTCTTCAATAGTATCGTTACCATCTATTTCATGGACAAACATTTTAGTACCACCTGCGCCAAAAGTAATTCCAAATGGCATAGTATTACTATTTAATAAATCTATATTTCCATCCAAAGTTACAGATCCTGGTGTTACATCAAAAGCATTATCTAATGAAAACTGATATATTTTATCGTTGGTCTGGCAGCCTACAAAAAATCTTTTTCCATCATCGCTAAATGTAAAACTTCTTGGTCCACTAACTACGGCAGCTAAAGAATACGATGTTCCATTTGATGCAGTTGATAAGTCATATGCGGTAGTTAAATCAATTTGTTCTAATACTTTATTATTTCTGTCCAATATATGAAATGTCTTACCATCATTACTTATATTTATGTTTAAATGTGCTGTGGTATATCCTGTATCAAAGCTTGTTGAAGCTGTTGGTGTTGCTATTGTAATTGATGAAATTTCAAAAGGTGTAGAAGCATCGTAAGAACATATTCGATAGGATGCTGTTGCATCACCCGCGACACCTCCATCCCAATTAAGTATAAAAAGTTTAGTACCATCAACATTCCATGTATGACCTCTATTCCAATCTCCCTGGTCATCGGCAACTGTGCCACTACCTGATCTGTCTACACCGTCCCAATCAGTGCTAAGAGATACTAGGTTAGATTTAGTTGAGGGATCAAATGCAGTACTTAAATCCCATTGATGAATTTTGTGTTGTGCATGTCCTGTAAGATACATCTTCTTACCATCACTGCTAAAACTAATTCCTGATCCATCATTTTCTTGTGTATGAACTGCAAAAGAGTCTGAAGCTCCAGCATGTGTTGCTGCAGTTTCAGAATTTGCAGAAGCACCATTGGAAACTGATAATGTACTATTTTCTTCAACTGTTGCAGTATTATTTGCTGCTGATGGTGCACTTATTCCAGATATTGTTATAGTGATTGTTGCGGTATCATTTGCGGTGTCACCATCACTGTCGGTTAAAGTGTAAGTAAAAACATCTGTTACTGTTTCACCTGTATCGAGTGTACTTATATCTTCATTTGCAGCATAAGTATAAGATCCATCTGCTGCTAATGTAAGAGTTCCATAAAAACCAACAACAGAGTCTGATCCTGCTGTTCCACTATTTCCATTTCCAGTTGATGCGGATCCTCCAGCAGTATTAGTAGCAGATGTATGTGAATAAGTTGTGATTGACATTGTGCTATCACCATCTGCATCAGAGTCGTTTTCTAAAGCGCCACCTGATGTGTCACCACTTTCGTTATTATTGTTATCATCGGTACCATCCACACCTTCGTCTGCCTCAACTGTTAAGGTAGATGCCTCTTGAATATAACCAGTGTCATTAACTGCTGCAGGAGCATCATCAACACCTAAAATTGTAATTGTTATTGTTGCAGTATCAGTTTTTCCAGTGCTATCAGTTACTGTATAAGTAAATGTTTCTGTTGCCGTATCACCAGCCAACAATGTTCCAGCATTATTAGCATTATAAGTATAAGAACCATCCGCATTTATTGTTAAATCACCATAATTTCCTTGAAAAACAGAGCCAACTGATCCTGTGCCACCTGGATCACTTTCAGTTCCTAATTGAATGCCAGTAACAGCTGTTGAAGAACCTGTATCATTTTCCAAAACGTCTCCTGTATGGTCTCCACTCTCGTTATCTTTATCAGTATCTGTTCCATCTTCACCTGACGATCGATCAGTTACTGTTAATGTTGAGCCTGCATTTATTCTTCCTGTATCATCAGCTGCACTTGGAGTTCTGCCAGTAACTGTAATAGTCAAAGTAGCTGTACCGCTTGGATTTGTTTTTAAAGATCCACTACTATGTTCAGTTAATTTAGAAGTTCCATCATTAAAGATATAAGTAAACACATCATTAGCTGTAGCACCATCTGCAAGCGCTATGGTGTTTGCATTACCGGTTGGATCATAGGTGTAGCTACCATTCGAATTTAAAACTAAGGTTCCGTATTGCCCTGAAACAGTTTCTGTATTACTAGAAAAAGTTGTTTGGGCTGAACCACCAGCTGTTGTTGCTGTGATACTTGTAATTGTAAAATCACTTTCATCATCATCACCATCAATATCCGTATCGTCAATTAATAAATCATATTCATTTCCATTGGCTCTATTTAAAGTAGATCCAAGTGTAACAGCATCAGTATCATTAACTCCGACAGGATCATCATTTATACCTTTAACAGTGATGGTAATGTTACCAAGTACATCATCAGTTCCATCATTAACTTTATATTGAAAATATTCTTTTATAGTTTCATTATTATCTAAAACATCTGCAGCTGCAGCTGTTGCAGCATATGAGTAAGATCCATCTGCTCCAATAGTTAAGGTTCCGTAACTTCCAGCGACTTCTGTTCCATTACTGTTATACGAACTACTTGATGCAACAGAGCTAAAAGTTGTTGTATCAAATGGGCCTGTAGCTGTAGATATTCTTATTCCTGTAATATTTAATGTATCGCCATCTGCATCAGAGTCATTAGATAATACATCCCCTGTGTGATCCCCATGGTTACTGTTATTGTCACTATCACTTGCAATTTCAAAATCACCTGTAAAAGGAGAGGATGAGAAACCATCATTTGCACTAGCATCATTTGCAACAGTTAACGTAAAATCTTCATAGACATATCCTGTATCGTCTGTTGTAACAGGTGCATTATTACTATCATCAATTCCATTAATTGTTATTTCGAGTATACCTATACTATTTTTGTCCTCTGGTGTTGAAATACTTGAGCCCAATGTATTTACATTTGACTCGCCACTATCGTCTCTAAGTTTATAACGGAAATAATCTGTTGCAGTTTCGCCACTTCCAATGGCAGGATTTTTTTTAGCTACATACGAATAAGATCCATCATTATGAACAGTCAATATACCTAATGACGTTTCAATTGTTTGCTGTCCACCAGATGAAATCGTGGTAAAACTATTTGTTTCAGTCGATCCTGCTGCAATACCAGTAATAGTAAAATTACTCGAATTATCATCGCCATCAGCATCTGTATCGTTGTCTACGAGTTCTTTGTTGCTTGATGTGGTTGAACTTTTTGTAATAGTTCCTTCTTCACTTACCGAGTTAGTATCATCTACTGCAATTGGAGTATCATTTACACCAAGTATATTGATGGTAATATCACCAGTATCGGTGCCACCATTTCCATCTGATATCGTATAAGTAAAAGTTAGTGTTGCGGTATCACCATTATCTAGCTTATTTACCTCATGAAATTGAGCTTTATTTGAAAACTCCACCACCGTATCATTTGCATCATACGTTTCTGTTTTTTGTCTTGCAGCATCAAATGAATAGTGACCATTTTTTCTAATATAAAAATTTCCATATTTAGTTTCACGTTTTGGCTGAAAATTTTGGTTAACTTCTTCTGTATCATTGGCAACTTCTCCAGGTTCAACGGATGTATCCCCATCGTTTGTAAATTTATCATATTTAATATGCGTTACTGAAAGTGTATCTCCATTTGCATCAGTAGAATTATCATTAATATTAAAATAACTTGGGTTTTTTGAATAAGTATTTTCAGTTACAGAATGTGTATAATCAGCTGCAACAGGATTTTTATTTGCTTCAGCTTCAACAAGCACTCTAATATAATCACCTGGTTCTTTATTTTTTGCACCTGCAAAAAGTTTTGATCCACTGATATGAAACCAATCTTTCTCTTGTGTTCCGCTACTACTTGTGGAATATGGATTGTTAAATCCCTTAAATTCTAAACCTCTCTTACCATCACCTCCATAAGTATTTCCAGATCCACTTACAGAAAAATCCATAGTACCAACTGTGGTTTTTCCTGTGTTTGTTCCATAAATTACAGCTTTGATATCATTATCAAATGTGACTTGAGCAACCGATCGTGTTCTATCTGTATTATTATTTCTGTTTTCATCCATAAATAAAATATAACTATCAAGCTTTGTTGTACTCGCATTTAATGTTCCTCCACCAACAACATAAATATTACTATTATTTGAGTGTGTAATTTTCCCAGAGTCTATTCCAGCTTTTTCCCTTGAAATTCTCCAATATCTAAAGTTTTGATCCGTGGCGCCCGAATTAGTATATTTATCAGTATATTGTTCACTAAAATATTTTGATGAGCTTTCATTATGAGATGAAAAATCAGTTAATCTATCATCGCCTGTATACGCTTTAATATAGGCATTTTTTATACTTGCAATTCCATCTTCGCCTACAGTTTGTGTGTCATTGTAACGATCAGTAAATGTTCCAAGATAATATTTGTAATCAACTACTTTGACATTTTTAGTTTCAACTATTCCATATTTTTTCTCTAAATCCCAATCTCCATCTTTACCCGTTAAATCATTTGATGCTGCAATGTCTGCTTTGGTAAGATTAGATATTTTTTTTAATAAAGCTTCGCCCTTTTCATTTGCTGCAATATTGCAACCATAAAAAAGAATATCGCCTTTTTTAGTTAAACTTTCGCCAATGTTGCCTAAAGTTGATTTATAATTTTCAATACTTTCATTTGTTAGGAGTGCATTACCAAATAAAATTTGCCCTGCACTACCATGTCCTATTATATGTATGGCTGAATATTTTTTTCCATTTTTTAAAGTTTGCTCGATTTTTTTAAATCCATCTTCGTTTGTTTCAATAAAGTGAATTTCAACATTTTTTCTAAATGACTTTGATAACTTTTCATAATCAGGAACTTGCTTATCAATAAAGACTATTTGTTTTCTTTTTAATTGATCTCTTGGAACGTTCGTAAATGGAAGTTCTTTTGATCCATTTTCTGATTTTAACTCTTTAAATTTTTTAACTTCTTGAAAACTTTTATTCGAATTGTCAATTTGAGATCTCTCATCTATTAAATCTAGAAAAGTAGATGATCCTGCGCCATCGAGCATGATCCTTTGTTCCAAAGGTTCAATAAATACTTTCTTATTTTTTCTGATATTTTTTTTCTTAAATTTACTCACAAAAAAAGTTTAGAAGATGATAAAAAATTTTGTAAACACTATTTTAAAAACTGCCCATAATGATCACCTATAACTCATTAGCACACAGGATATTTGGTATATAGATTTAAAAAGACCCATAATGGACGTATATGAAATAGACCATGACTCGAAATAATTTAATAACAAATTGATGTTTAAATATTTACTAAAAATATTACTAGTTTTATCTCTTGGAATAGTTGTTTCTTGTGCAAAAAGAAATCCTGAACCAATTTCATCAGAAGATTTTTTAAAATCTGCTGAAGACGATTTAGCTAAAATTCAAGAAATTAAAGAGCAAAACGATCTTTTTAACAAAGATTTAAAAATAGATTTATATACGGCAATTGCACTCGCAATTGAAAACAATAAAGATTTAAAAGTTAAACTTTTAGAAACATCACTTGCAAACAGGAAAATAGAAGATGTTGAGTTTGAAATGCTTCCAACTATGGCAGCTAATGCAGGTTATACTGGAAGTGATAGATATAAGACAACATCAAGTGCAACAGTACCAAGTAATGATTTAGCGGGAAGTATTGGATCCTCTTATTCAACCTCAAGAGATAGAGATGTTAATGAACAAGATGTTGGTTTTTCTTGGAATGCATTAGATTTTGGTCTTTCCTATATAAGAGCAGGACAAAGCTCGGATAAGTTTTTAATATCAAAAGAATTAGAGAAAAAAGCAGCAAATAATATTACTAAAGATGTAATAAGAGCATATTGGAATGCATTATCTGCAGAAAAATTAATTAAAAAATATGATCCATTATTGATTAAAGTAAATAATGCCTTAAACGATAGTCAAAAAATAGAAGAGTTATTGTTACAAAAACCTATGGATGCCCTTTTATATCAAAAGGAATTGTTAGATATCCAAAGAGCTCTTCAAAGCCAGAAACAAAGTTTTATTAATGCTAAAATAGAATTAGGAGCCCTTATGGGACTTCTACCTAATGAAAAATTTGTATTAGTTCAAACGGATCAACCATTAAATGAATTGGATATGAAATTAAAGCATATGGAAAAACATGCTTTAGTCAATAGACCAGAATTAATTGAAAATCATTACGAAGAAAGAATTTCAATAGCTGAAACAAAAGCAGGTATGAGATCATTGTTGCCTGGATTAAATTTCAATGCAGCTTGGACAAGTTCATCAAATGATTACTTAATGAATAAAACTAACTTTGAGTATGGTTCATCAATTGGTGCAAATTTATTAAATGTATTTAGAGCTCCAAAATTAAAAGAAGTAAATGAAATGAATACTGAAATTATTCAAGAGCAAAGATTAGCTTTATCAATGGCAGTATTATCACAAGTTCATATATCAAACATTGAATACCAAATGGCCCTGGAAGAATATGAAACAGCTGATCGTTATTATGATGTTTCAAGAAAAATTACAGAGCAAGTTAGAAATGCGCAAAAGATTGCAAGATTTGGTGAATTAGAATTAATAAGAGAAGAAGCAAGTTTGTTGGTTGCAGAACTTAGAAGAGATATTGCGTTTTCAAAAGTCCAATTCAGTGTAGCACAAGTTTATACCTCTGTTGGTGTTGATGTAACAACAAGAGAAAGTTTACAAATAGGAACAAAAGAATTTGCAGAAATAATTAAAAAGAATTTTAAAGATACAGGTAAGAATTTTAAAGCAATTGTTAAAAAACCAATTAACAAACAAAAGCCTGTAGTAACAAACGATGATTTAAATATTTCAAGTTTTGAATTTGCAAAAAATACATTCAAATTAGATGGAAAAGGCAGAGTTCAATACAGTGCCAAATTAAGTAATAACGCCCCTCTTCCTGAATGGATAACTTTTTTACCATCTCAAAGAACTTTCTTAATTGATAGAAAAAATAAAGGAAATATTGAAGAAATTGACCTTACCGTCAGTGCTAGAAACATAAATACAGCAACAGAGGATACTTTTACATTAGTAGTTGATCCAGATCTAAGAAAAGAAAGGCTGGCAAAAGAAAAAAGGATTAAAGAAGAAAAAGAGTTAGCCGAAAAACGTAAGAAAGAAGAGAAAAGACTTGCTGAAAAACGTAAGAAAGAAAAAGAGAAGAAATTAAAAGCGCAGAAATTAAAAGAGAAAAAAGCAAAACTTAAAGCAAAAAAACTTGCTGAGAAAAAAGCTAAAGAATTAAAAACTTTTGATGTAACTGAAAGAGTTACTACAAAAGATGGAAATCTGTTTACTTTCTTAAACACAGAAGAAATTAATGAACTGATTAAAGATCAAGAAAAGAAAAACAAAAAACTTAGAAAAAAATTAGCAAAAATTAAGAAAAAAGAAGAAAAAGAAAAAGCTAAACTAGAGAAGAAAAAGAAGAAAAAGAAAAAATCAAAAAAAGAAAAAGTAACAGAGAAAGTTGAACCTGTATTAGAAACACCGAAAGAAATGGTAAAAAGTATTGTATCAACGGATCCAGAAAATTATCTAAATGTATATTTAAAAGCTGAAGAGAAAAATGGAAGTAATTATAAATTATATTCGGATGAAGAAATTGCAAAATTTATAAAGAAACAAGAAAAAAAGAACAAAAAGCTAAGAAAGAAATTAGATAAAATTAAAAAGAAAGAAGCAAAGAAAAAAGCTAAAAAATTGAAAATAAGTAAATTAAATTAATGAGTAAAGACGACATTAAAAAATTTATAAGCTCTCAAAAGAATATTCATATAAAAATTGATGCAAAAACTGGTAAAGCTGAGGGCAACTTGTTTAAGCCAAAACCAGTAGTATCAAATAATCCAACTATAAAAGTAGGACAAACTTTATCTGGTAAAATCGATTTTAATAAAAAGAAAAATAATACTCATAACGTAAAACCTGGCCAGTCAATATCTGGTAAAATTTCAAAACCTAAAAAATAGTTTATACTGCTATTAAAGTTTTATTTACGTTTTGGGAAATCACTAATTGTATTTTTTTTAATGTTTCTACTATTGATTTTTGTTGACTTGTGTTTTTTGGAACATAAAAAAGATTTCTCCTAGTATCTTTTTCAAGTGCTTTTGACTTTGTTAAATTTTTTAAATTTCTAATAACTGTTTGTCTTGGAATACCCGTCAAATCAGAGATAGTTGTTGGGTTTAAACCTCTACTTGTCTCTTCTCGTGTTAAATTCAAAAAGAAATTTTCAGTGTTATCAGGATGAAGATCTCTAAAATTTTTAGAGTCTTTTAAGTTATACATTTGATTTAAACCACAAGTTCCAAAAATGAACCAATTTTCCATAGACTTTAAAAATTTTCTCCAAATTAAAGATAATTCTATCATCATTGACATCAAATTAATCCAACATTTTGAAAAATTATTTAACAAGTAATCTTCAGTTATACTTTTTTTGGCAATTGTTTTGTCGTCACCTAAATTATCCAAAATAATGTTCAAGCATTTTGAATATTTATTTATTATTGTATCTAAATCTTTTATTTCAAATGATTTCCTATTAATATCTATATTGCCATCAACCATATCAATAAAATTTTCTTTTTTAAGATCTTCTAATTTTCGTCTAATTGTTTCTCTTGGAATTAATAATTCTCTTGATAATTCAGCTTTTTTTACTTTTCCGATGCTGATTTGTTTTGTTTTTATAAATTCCTTGTAAGATTTTTTTTTGTTATTTTGGTTATAAATTCTAAGAGCTTTAATCGTTAGATTAGAGAGAATTAAATTTGTCTCTAAATCTTTGCCTAGATAGTTTTTCCAAAGGTACAATATTTGATACGAAAGTGGGTAATGAAATTTAGTATATTCTTTATAATTTTTATTAATTATTTTAGCTATTTCTTGTTCTTCATCGGTCATCAACAAAGCTTAATATGCCCAATATGGTCGTTTGTAAAGTGAAATTAAATCAGATGATTAAAGGGTATTTAATAATACTAAAAGTTTTCTCGCCAAGATTTTCTCAATATCTGAAAATCTACAGGTGGGAAATCTAATACTACTAGATCTTCACCTTCCTCCGTAGTTTCTCCAGCAATATTTGCATACAATTTGGAAGATGTAACTATAATTTTAGATAAGACACCTTCTCCAATATACAAACATCTCCTTTTAAAATCATGATCTACTGATGAATTTAGGTTAGTATTTGCATTTTTTAAATCATTTAAATTATTTGCTCCACACTCATCGTTTACTGGACATATTGTACCTTTGCCTGGCTGACATCCACCAGGTTGATAGGTTGGGAAATAAACTCTTCCATCAAATACTGTTGGTTCAGCGCTTACTTTTAAATTTTTTGGTAAGTTTATATACCAGCCTTCATCTTCAGGTTTATACTGGCATTGACCTTCATACCAAATTGAAGATGCATTGCTGCATTTGAATAAATCTGATCGATTGCTTGGTTTAACTTTTTGAAAATTTGGAAAATAACGATCTTTTACACCTAATAATAAATTTTCAGAATTATCTCTCGCATTTATTTTTTTATAATCTCCTG
>CACGTU010000016.1 GCA_902576045.1 uncultured Pelagibacteraceae bacterium
AAAAAATTTATTTATACAAATTGTGCTTCCTTTGATAATTGAGGAGAATACAAAAATTCGTTTAGATAGGAAAAAGCTTTTTGCTATTTTAAATAAAAATAATAATTCAAAAACAGAAAAAGATTGGCTATCTAAAAAATTTAAGCAATATGGTGTCAAAAGTAACGATTTTTCAACGTTAAAAATAAGAATGGATGAAATACCGGTTTCATTAGCAATTGCTCAAGCAGCTAAAGAGACTGGATGGGGAACATCAAGATTTGCACAAGAGGGAAATGCACTTTTTGGACAATGGACTTGGTCTGGAGAAGGAATTAAACCAGCTGGAGCGGACGGAGATTCAAAGCATAAGGTTGCAAAGTTTAAAGTATTAAAGGCATCTGTGAAGGCGTATCAAAGAAATTTAAATACACATTCGGGATATAAAGAATTCAGACGTGAAAGAGCAATTCAAAGAGATAATGAAGGAAAATTAAATAGCCTACTGCTTGTAAATTATTTAGATAAATATGCAGAAACTGGCATTGAATACACAAAAATATTAAAAAAAATTATTGAGCAAAATTCTCTTACCGAATTCGACGATGTTAAAATTCTGCCAACAACAAAAAAATTGAAGAACTTAATTTAAATCTACTGAAAATTGGCTACCTAACCACCTCCATCCATCTATATCGTTTAAGGAACAGTTAATTCTTCCTCTTCTAAAATTAAATTTTTCCCTAAAGGAAATTGTAAGTTTGTTTTCTTCTAAATTTATGTTTGAGTTATCCCAAGAACCTCCTTCATCAGAAAAACAATTTATTTGCCCTAAATTTTTTTGCTCCTTAAAAAATTCTATAGTCATCTCTGGAGGGTTATTTTTGGAAATTAGTTTATCTTCTGGATAGAGTTTGTTGTACTGAAGTGGGAGTAAATTTATTAAAAACTGAAATCTTTTAAGATCACCATACTTCTCATTTATTGGGAACCTTGGCAATTCATATGGGTCTTTATTAAGATCAATGACACCCGAGTGCTGACCAAATGCAAATTTAAACTTTGATGAAATAAATTTTTTTTGTTCTAAACTATATTCACCAAAAGGATATGAAAAAAAAATTGGATTATAATTAAATTGAGCATTAAATATTTCAATAGATTTATTTATATCTTTTGTGTACTTCTCAAAATCGAATTCTACCATGTATTCATGAGAGTGAGAGTGATTTCCCAAATATGCAAAGCTATACGACTCAACTTCCTTTAACTGATCCATAGTCATGTAACCTTTATTTCCTATAGTTTCGGTGGATGTAAATAAAATAAATGGAATTTGATTTTTCTTCAGAACAGGCCAAGCATTGTTATAAAAAGATAAAAAAGCATCATCTATAGTAATAAGAATTTTTTTGTTAATTTTTACATTATAAAATTCTTTCTCAAAATCTTTTGGATCAAAAAATTCAAAATTATTATTCTTTATTAACTCCAAATGTTTTTTGAATACAGCCATCTTAATATTAGTCGATGGATACTTATTTTCCTCAAATCTGTGGTACATGAGTGATAAAATTCCTTTTTCATCTTTCTCATATTTTTTTTCTGTTGCATATAGGTTTGTTTGCAATAGAAATAAATTGATTATGACCAATTTAGTAATTGATGCTGCAAGTGATAAAATTTTTTTTTCAATCATCAAAGATAGCAAATCTTATACCACTGAGCATTCAAACAGTAGAGAAAATTTTGATAAAATAGTGACTCTATTAAATAAATTCTTGAGTGAAAAAGATATAAATATAAATCAAATTAAAAAAATATATATTAATAAAGGGCCAGGAAAATTTTCAAGTTTAAGAACTTCAATTTCAATTGCTAAAGCCTTGTCTCTAGCCAATAAAATTGAATTAGTAGGATTTACTTCAATGGATATAAAAAACATAAATGACTATAAAAATTTAATTGAATTAGATAACGAAGATAAGCTAACAAAAGATTTGATAAATCCAATTTATTCGAGTTAAATAAGGTATGTCTGAAACAATAGAACAAAAATGTATTTTAAAAGGAGTAAAATTAACAGATCAAAGACGCATAATTGCAAAAGTTATGAGCGAATCTCAAGATCACCCAGATGTTGATGAGCTTTATAACAGGGTCTCAGAAATTGATTCAAAAATAAGCATAGCTACAGTCTATAGAACCGTTAAATTATTTGAAGAGGCAGGCATAGTTGCAAAGCATGATTTCAAAGGCGGAAAAGCAAGATATGAGCAACTTAGTGAAAGTCACCATGATCATTTAATAGACATCAAAACAGGTGAAATAATCGAATTTGTCGATGATGAGATTGAGAAATTGCAAAAAAAAGTAGCTGAAAAGTATGGTTATGAATTAGTTGACCACAAATTAGAACTTTACGGTATCAAGAAAAATAAATAATGCAAAAAAAAGTTTTTATCAAAACTTTTGGTTGTCAGATGAATGATTATGACTCCAATCGTATCTATGACACTGTTAAAAATATTGGATACATTAGAAGTGAAGATCAAAACGATGTTGATTGTTATATATTAAACACTTGCCATATTCGAGATAAAGCAAAAGAGAAGGTTTACCATGAAATAGGTAGAGTTAAAAAAAGTTTTAAAGGAAAAAAAAAACCAATAGTAGTTGTTGCTGGGTGTGTTGCTCAAGCCGAGAATGAGGAAATGCTAAAACGAGAACCCTATATAGATATAGTCATTGGTCCCCAGGCTTATCATAAAATTAATTATTTAATTTTAAATCAGTCTAAAAACAAAAAAATAGATGAGACAGATTTTGATACCGTAACAAAGTTTAATTATTTTGATGATATTAAAAACGAGAATAGTAAAATTTCAGCTTTTTTAACAATACAAGAGGGATGTGATAAGTTTTGTCATTTTTGTGTAGTTCCTTATACAAGAGGTCCTGAGTATTCTAGGCCTTTTGAACAATTAATAAAGGAAGCTGAGGAATTGATTAAAAATGGTGTTAGAGAAATTACTTTATTAGGTCAGAATGTAAATGCATACTCTTATTCTGAAAATGGCAAAGAGTACAGAATTTCTGACTTGATAAAAAAATTAGATCAGTATTCTGAATTAAAAAGAGTAAGATATACAACATCCCATCCAAGAGACATGACCGATGACCTTATAGACTGTTATTCATCATGTAAAAAGTTAATGCCATTTGTGCATTTACCAATTCAAAGTGGTTCAGATAAAATATTAAACTTGATGAATAGAAAGCATAAAGTTGATGACTATTTAAAAGTTTATGAAAAATTAATAAATATTAACAATGATATTAAATTCTCAAGTGATTTTATAATTGGCTATCCTGGTGAAACTGAAAATGATTTTAACGATACTCTTAAATTGCTAGATAAAGTAAATTTTATTAATTCTTTCTCTTTTATTTTTAGCCCAAGACCAGGTACAACAGCCTCAAATTATGAGTTAATTGACAATGAAATTTGTAAAGAAAGACTAATTATTATTCAAAAAAAATTATTCAATAATCAAATACAAATTAATAAATCTATGGAAAAACAATCTGTTGAAGTTTTAGTAGAAAATAAATTAAAAAATCAAAATAAATTTTTTGGAAGAAATAAATATTTATCCTCGGTTATTTTTGATGGATCAGAAGACATTATAGGAAAGTTGGTAGAAGTTAAAATAGAAAACTCTAATCAGAACAGTTTATTTGGAAAATTAGATAACAAAATGGTAGCAGCTTAATTTGAAAAATCTTAAACAAAATAATTTTAAAACAGAGCTGAAATTTGTTTATTCAGATAATAATTCGCTAAGTATAGTTTTCCAAGATAATGATCTGCTATTAGGTGTTGTTGGAGAATTTAATAACAACTTAAAAGAGTTAGAAAAGTTAACAAATACCAATATTTATTCAAGAGGAAACTCAATTCTTATAAAAAGTGATCCAAAAAAAAATAATTTAGTAAAAAATGCTATTCAATTTTTAACTAATCAATTTATAACAAATGGAAATATCGAAAAAAAAGATATAATTTCATCAGTTAATAAATTTATGATTGAGGAAAATAATAATAATGCGGATAAAAATATTGAATATATTATTAAGACACCAAAAAAATCCGTCATTCCTAGGTCAGAAAAACAAAAAAACTATGTCAGAGCGTTAAAGGAGAGCGATATAGTTATTTCAGCTGGACCCGCGGGTACAGGTAAAACCTTTTTAGCTGTTGCTGTTGGACTTACTATGCTCTTGGAAAAGAAAATTGAGAGAATAATTTTATCAAGACCTGCAGTGGAAGCAGGTGAAAGATTAGGTTTTTTACCTGGTGATATGAGAGAAAAAGTAGATCCGTACCTAAGGCCATTGTATGACTCTCTTTATGATCTTTTGGATTTTGAAAAAATACAAAAAAAAATAGAAATTGGAGATATAGAGATTGCACCTTTAGCCTTTATGAGAGGTAGAACTCTAAAAAATTCATTTGCAATTTTGGATGAGGCTCAAAATGCAACTGATACACAAATAAAAATGTTTTTAACTAGAATAGGAGAAAATTCAAAAATTGTGATAAATGGAGATCCATCTCAAATAGATCTTCCAAATAAAAACTTATCAGGTTTGAATAGATCAAAAAAAATATTAGGTAATTTAAGTGAGATATCAATTATAGATTTTGATCATTCGGATGTTGTCAGACACCCTTTAGTATCTAAAATAGTTAAGGCTTATTCTGATATAAATAATGATTAGTGTAAATGTTCTTGTTGATCATAAGAAATGGAAAAAAAGTTTAAATAAGCCACAATTATTTTTTGACAAAATTTTAAAGCGATTTCCAAAAAAATATTTTTACTCTAATAAAAACGTAAATTTTACTTTATTACTCTCAAATAATACGAATATTAAAAAACTAAATTATAAATTTAGAAAAAAAAATAATCATACAGATGTATTGTCATTTCCTTCCTTTATAAAAACAGATTTAAAAAAAGAGTTAAAAAAAAAGGAAATTTATCTTGGAGATATAATTATCAGTTATCAATATATTTTTCCTAATAAAAAAAATTTTATTTTAGAAATGACTTTTATTCATGGGTTTCTGCATCTTCTAGGTTTTGACCATAAAAAAATAAAAGATTTTAAAATAATGAATAAAGAAGAAAATAAAATATTAAACTCAATAAGTTAAACTTTTGACAAAATCTGAAAAACTAAATTTTTTAATTTTATTTTTGCTTGGTGGTGGTTCATCATTTAGTTTACCCCCATATAATTTTTTTTTTATAAATTTTATATCTTTTACATTTTTATTTTTATTTTTAATTGAAGCCAAAAATTCAAATAAATCCAAATTAATTTTTTTTCTTTACGGATGGTTTTTTGGGTTTGGATATTTTATTTGCAGTTTATACTGGATATCAATTTCTCTCACATTTGATAATAATTTTAAATTTTTAATACCAATATCAATTATTTCTATTCCAGCATTCATCTCAATCTTTTTTGGTATTGCAACCTTGATAACAAAATTTTTTTTAAGTCAAAAAAAAATTATTTCTTCAGTTTTTACATTTTCACTTGTTTTAAGTATTATTGAATATATTCGTGGAATTGTGCTCTCTGGTTTCCCATGGAATTTAATAGCTTATAGTTTTTCTGATCAAACAGAGTTTATTCAAATCAACTCTTTAGTGGGTATTTATGGATTTAATCTGCTATGTATCACTTTGTTTACAATAACAGCTATATGGTTCATCAAAAAGTCAAAAAAAAATATTTATTGTATTTTTATTGTTGGAATTTTAGTCATATCTAATTTGATTTATGGATATGTCAGCCTAAATAATCTGAGTATAAAAAGTGATAAAAATAATATAAATATTGTTACTATTTCTACCAAAGTATCTTTAGAAAGATTTTATTCATCGAATGTTGATGAATATTCTATAATTCAAAATTTAGTTAAACTTAGTGATCCAAAAAGATATTTTGGAAAAAAAACAATTTTTGTCTGGCCAGAAGGTGTTTTACCTTTAACAAACATTAATAATATTAATTCATACAAAGAAATTTTTAGTAAAAATTTTGACAAGGATCATTTTATTTTGCTAGGTTTAAATAGGGAGGCGAATTTAAACGGTAAAACTGAGTATTATAACTCTATTGCAGTTATTGATAATCAATCAAATGTAATAGATTATTACGATAAGAGGAAATTAGTTCCATTTGGTGAGTTTTTGCCTCTAGAGAATGTTTTGTCTTTAATAGGGCTTAGAAGTTTAACCAATAATTATCAATCTTACACTAAAGGAAAAGATAAAAAAGCAATTTTAAATATTGAAGATATTAATTTAAAACTATTAGCCACAATTTGTTATGAAATAATTTATGCAGGAACACTAAATAATAATTTAGATTATGATTTAATAATTAATATTTCTGAGGATGGTTGGTTTGGAAATTCAATAGGCCCATACCAACACTATGCTCACTCTAGGTTTAGATCTATTGAGCAAGGCAAAACCCTAATAAGATCAGCAAACAATGGTATTTCTGCAATTATCAATCCAAGCGGTAAAATTAAATCATTAATTGATTTAGAGGAAACTGGTTCGATTTATACGAACGAAATTAAGCATAAAGTTACACTTTTTTCTAAATATGGAAATAAAACGTATTTTGTATTAATTTTTATCTATATTTTTTTAATATTATCTATTAGAAGATTGGATCATGAATAATCTTAAAAATTTCCTTTTTACTAGTGAATCTGTATCGGAAGGTCATCCTGATAAAGTATCAGATAGAATTTCAGATATGGTAGTTGATAATTATTTAGCAAACGACTCTCAGTCAAGAGTAGCGTGTGAAACGCTAACAACAACCAATAAAGTTGTTTTGGCAGGTGAGGTTAGAGGTCCAGAAATCAAAAAAGATGAATTGATTTCAAAAGTCAGAGATTGCATTAAAGATATTGGATATGATCAAGATGGTTTTTCATACAAAGAAGCTACAAAAATCGAAAGCCATTTACATTCACAATCAGCAGATATTGCAATGGGTGTTGATGCATCTGGAAATAAAGATGAAGGTGCCGGAGATCAAGGTATAATGTTTGGCTATGCATGTGATGAAACAGATGTTTTAATGCCAGCTCCAATTCACTATTCACATAAAATTTTAAGACTAATGGCTGAAGATAGAAAATCAGGGAAATTAAAAAGCATTGAACCAGACTCAAAAAGCCAAATAACAATAGAGTATAAAGATGGAAAACCTGCAGCTGTTAAATCAGTAGTAATATCAACACAACATTCTGCAGATGTAAATCAAGCTGATGTTAGAGAATTAGTTAAACCTTACATTGAAAAATCTATACCTAAAAACTTATTATCAGATCTTAACGAGGATGAAATTTATGTAAATCCTACTGGAAACTTTGTTATTGGAGGACCAGATGGAGATGCAGGCTTGACTGGAAGAAAAATTATAGTTGATACTTATGGTGGTGCTGCGCCTCACGGTGGTGGAGCATTCTCGGGAAAAGATCCCACAAAAGTTGATAGATCAGCAGCTTATGCTTCTAGATATTTAGCAAAAAATATAGTTGCTTCAAAAATTTCTGATAGATGTTTAATACAGCTGGCATATGCTATTGGGGTGTCTAAACCACTTTCTATTTATGTTAATCTTTTTACTAACGATGAAGAACAAAACAGACATGTTGAAAAATTAATAAGAGAAAATTTTGATTTAAGTCCTAGAGGAATTAGAGAAATGTTGAGTTTAAATAAACCTATTTATCAAAAAACTGCAGCATACGGTCATTTTGGAAGAGAGCCTGAGTCAGATGGATCATTTTCATGGGAAAAAACTGATAAATCAAACATATTTAATAGTTAAATAAAGTTGAATATTTAAAAAAAGCCAATATATTCCACTCACATTATTGAAATTTCAAAATGGGCCTCGGCCCATTTTTTTTTGGAGAAAACTTAAATGTTAAACAGAAGAGCAGATAAACTTGAATTATTACGAATTGCAGAAGCAGTAGCTTTAGAAAAATCAATTGATAAAGAATTGATAATTGATTCAATGGAAAATGGTATTGCAAAGGCTGCAAAATCAAAGTTTGGATCTGAAAATGAGATAAAAGTAGAGATAAATCGAGATAACGGTGACATAGGAATTTTTAGAAAACTACAAATTGTTGATAGCCCAGAAAATTCAAATTTAGAAATTAGTTTAGATGATGCAATCAAACTTAATGAAAACAATAAAGATAAGAAAGTTGGAGATGAAGTTTTACAACCTTTGCCATCATTTGATTTTGGAAGAATTGCCGCTCAAACTGCAAAACAAGTAATAAGCTTTAATGTGCGAGAGGCAGAGAGAGAAAGACAATTTAACGATTTTATAGACAAAAAGGATACAATATTAAGTGGAATTGTTAAAAGATTAGAATTTGGAAACATAATCGTAGATCTTGGTAGAACAGAAGCAATTATTCAAAAAAATGAGTTAATACCTAGAGAAAATATTAAGGCAGGAGACAGAATTAAAGCTTACTGCTTAGATGTAAGAAGAGAGCCGAGAGGACAACAGATATTTTTATCTAGAGCACATCCTAAATTTATGGAAAAATTATTTATTCAAGAAGTTCCAGAGATTTATGATGGACTAATTGAGATAAAATCTTCTTCCAGAGATCCAGGAAGTAGAGCAAAAATTTGTGTTAAAGCAATTGATACTTCATTAGATCCTGTTGGCGCTTGCGTTGGGATGAGAGGTAGTAGAGTTCAAGCAGTTGTTAATGAACTTCAAGGTGAGAAAATTGACATTGTAAATTGGTCAGAAGATCCAGCAGTAGTAGTAGCAAATGCGCTATCACCAGCAGAAGTACAAAGAGTTAATGTTGATAATGATGCAAAGAAATTGGATGTAATACTTACTGAAGAGAATTTAAGTAAAGCCATTGGTAGAAGAGGTCAAAATGTTAGATTGGCAACTAAACTTTTGAACTATGAAATTAATATAATGACTGATCAGGAAGACTCAGAGAGAAGGCAAATAGAATTTAGAGAAAAAACTGATAATTTTGTAAAAAATTTAGAATTAGATGAAACTCTAGGTCAATTACTGGTAGCCGAAGGATTTTCAACAATTGATGATATTAAGGACAGTGAGCCAGAGGCATTAACAAAAATTGAGGGCATCGAAGAAGATACCGCAAAAGAACTTATTGAAAGAGCAAAAGAGTTTTATCAAAAAGACCAAGAGGAAATTGCAAAAAGAGTAAAAGATTTGGGTCTAGAAAATGAACTTATTAGTCATGAAGGGTTAACACCAGGCATGCTGGTTACATTGGGAGAACAAAATATATTAACGTTAACTGACTTTGCAGATTTAGCATCTGACGAACTTACAGGTGGTTATGATGTTGTTAAAGGTGAGAGGGTAAAAATCAAAGGGTATTTAGAGGATTTTGCTTTATCAAAACAAGAGGCAGATAGCTTAATTATGTCCGCCCGTGACAAAGTTTATAAAGATTGAGAGATGAAAGATGGAAAAGAAAAAATTAAAGTTATCAATTTCAGGAAGTTCCAAAAAAACTATAAACAGCATAGAGCAGGCTAAATCACAGTCAAAAAATACTGTTGTTATTGAAAAAAAACCTAGATTTGGGACTAAACCACACTACTCAAGACCAAATACATCAAATGAAAGGCCCAAAGGGAGTGCACCTTTTGTTCCTAGAAATAATACTTTTTCTAAACCAACCACTTCCCCTAGTTCAGATTTTGAAAGACGAAAGCTTGCAGAGCAAAGAGCAACGAGAAGATTAAAAGGAGAAACAACTCCAAGCAAAGATTCAAAAGCTGGAAAAGGAGCTTCAAAAAGAAGAGAATTAAAATTAACAGTATCCAGAGCACTTAGTGATGAAGACTTTTCAGGAAAAGGAAGAAGTTTAGCCTCATTAAAAAGAGCAAAACAGAAAGAGAATAGACTTTTAAATCAAGAAAACGAGAAAGACAGTTTAAAACCAGTCAAAAGAGACGTTAAAATACCTGAAGTTGTCACAATTCGAGAGCTTGCAAATAGAATGGCTGAACAGTCAAGCAATATTATAAAACATTTATTAGGTATGGGAGTTACAGTAACGATTAATCACACAATTGACTCTGATACTGCTGAATATCTAGTAAAAGAATTTGGACATAATCCAATAAGAGAAGAAAAAGCAGAGGAAATAATTGAAAAAATAAAAGAAGTTAAAGCCGAGAATTTAAAAAGTAGAGCTCCAATTGTCACTGTAATGGGGCATGTGGATCATGGAAAAACCTCAGTTCTTGATGTTCTAAGAAAAGCGAATGTGGTATCAGGAGAGTTTGGTGGAATTACTCAACATATTGGTGCCTACCAAATTACACATCAGTCTAATAAAATTACTTTTATAGATACACCTGGCCACGCAGCCTTCACAGAAATGAGGGCAAGAGGATCAAAGCTAACCGATTTAGTTATTCTTGTTGTGGCAGCAGATGATGGAGTGAAACCTCAAACAATAGAATCTATAAAACATGCAAAAGCAGCAAAAGTCCCAATTGTTGTTGCAATAAACAAATGTGACTTACCAGAGGCTGACCCACAAAAAATTAAAAATCAGTTATTAGAATATGAATTAATTGCCGAAGACCTTTCTGGAGATACCTTGATGGTTGAGATTTCAACTAAGACAAAACAGAATTTAGATAAACTAGTTGAGAGTGTTGTCTTACAAGCCGAGCTTTTAGACTTAAAAACTGATTTTGAAACAGAAGCTAAAGGAATTGTTTTAGAATCTAAAATTGATATTGGAAGAGGTCCTATTGCAAATGTTATCGTTACTGCTGGAACCTTAAAAAAAGGAGATTTTTTTGTAAGTGGTTTAAAATGGGGAAAAGTAAGAGCAATTATTAATGACCAAGGAAAAAATATAGAAGAAGCAGAGCCAGCAACACCGGTCGAAATTCTAGGTATAAATGGTGCAGCAAAAGCAGGAGATGATTTTATAGTTCTAGAGAGTGAAAAAGAGGCAAAATCACTGTGTGATGCTAGAATTCAAGAGTCTAAAGATGGAAAAAATTCATTAACTTTTGTGACCCAAGACTCTGCATTTAAAGATGCTGCATCCGAGGAATTAAATATCATTGTAAAATCCGATGTTCATGGATCTTCAGAGGCGATTAAAAATGCAATTAATCAAATAAAACACGATGAAGTTAAACCTAAAATTCTATTATCAGATATTGGTATGGTAACTGAAACAGATGTAACTTTAGCCAAAGCTTCAAATGCAGTTTTAATAGCATTTAATGTCAAACCAAGCAAAGAGGCAAAGAAAAGAGCTGAGCAAGAAAAAATTGTTATTTCATCCTACAACATCATTTATGAGGTGCTAGATTTTATTAAGAGTAAGATGTCAGGTTTGTTAACCCCCGAAGTTGATGAAAAAATCATTGGGACTGCAGAAATATTGGAAATATTTAAAGTTTCAAAAGTTGGAAAAGTTGCTGGTTCTAAAGTAACAGACGGTGAAATTACACAAGATTCTAATGCAAGAGTAATCAGAGATGGAGCAATTGTATTTAATGGTAAAATCGGCTCAATATTTAGAGAAAAAAATCAAACTAAACAGGTTTCTGCAGGTCTAGAGTGTGGAATTACCTTGAAAGATTTTGGAGACTTTCAAAAAAAAGATATCATTGAGGTTTATAATTCAACAGTAACTGAAAGAACAATTTAATGACAAGTTTAGGTAAACCAGTAACACAAAGACAGTTAAGAGTTGGTGAGATGATAAAACAAGCTTTGGGCATGTTATTTATCAGAGATGAAGCGAAACTACCTTTATCAACAAAAGAAATCACAGTTACTGAAGTTAGAATGTCTCCAGATTTAAAAACTGCAAAAATATTTGTTATGCCTTTAGGTGGTAAAGAGGCAGATGATGTAGTTGCAAAATTAAAAGAATTTTCATTTGTAATTAGAAAAGTACTTTCGAAGAAAATAGTTATGAAGTTTTTACCAAAACTCTATTTTGTGAAAGATGACTCATTTGATTATGCTGAAAAAATTGAAAACTTAATAAAACAAACAAATAAATAAGGATAATATGATGGCAAAAAAAGCAAAAGAACTAGCGATCCATGACAAAGATACAGGGTCGTCTGAAGTTCAGGTTGCTCAATTGACAGATAAAATTGAGAACTTATCAAAACATATTAAACAGTTTAAGAAAGATAAACACTCATCAGTAGGTTTATTAAGAGCTGTTAATCGAAGGAAGAAATTATTGGACTATTTAAAGAAAAATAAAATCGAGTCTTATAAGGAAGTAATATCAAAACTAAATCTAAGGAAGTAAGTAGGAAATAAATGTTTAAGGTAGTAAAGAAAGAAATAGAAGTTGCAGGAAAAAAGATAAGTTTAGAAACAGGAAAAATAGCAAGACAAGCAGATGGTGCAATTATTGCACAATGTGGTGAAACAGTTGTATTAGCGACAGCTGTTGGAGCAAAAAAAGTAAATCCAGATGTAGATTACTTTCCTTTATCAGTAAATTATCAAGAAAAATATTACGCAGCAGGAAAAATCCCTGGCGGATATTTTAAAAGAGAAGCAAGACCAACAGAAAGTGAAACATTAATCTCAAGATTAATTGACAGACCGATCAGACCTTTGTTTCCAGATGAATTCAAAAATGAAGTACAAGTGCTTCCAACTGTAATTTCTTATGACAAAGAAAATGAAGCAGATATTTTATCAATTATTGCTTCATCAGCAGCTTTAGCAATCTCAGGTATGCCATTTTTAGGACCTGTAGGGGCATCTAGAGTTGGTTTTATAGATGGAAAATATGTTTTAAATCCATCTAAAGTTGAACTCAAAAATTCAAAATTAGATCTAGTTGTAGCAGGAACTAAAGATGCAGTTTTAATGGTAGAATCTGAGGCAAATGGTTTAACAGAGGAAGAAATGTTAAATGCTGTAAAATTTGGTCATGAAGGCTTTGTGCCAGTTATTCAAATGATAGAGGATTTAGCCAAAGAATGTAGAAAAGAGGAATGGGTTGTTGAGAAGAAAGATCTTTCTGAAGTAAAGAAAAAATTAGAAGATGAATTTACAGCAGATCTTACAAAAGCATTTTCAATTAGAGATAAGCAAGAAAGATCTAATATGATTTCTGAAATAACTGATAAAGCTAAAAAACTGTATGAAGAAAATGAAAATTATACAGACCTAGATGTAAACTCACAGCTTAAAAATCTTGAAAAAACAATCGTTAGAAATGACATATTGAAGAATAAAAATCGTATTGATGGAAGAGGTTTAGCAGATGTTAGACCAATAATGTGTGAAGTAGGAATTCTTCCAAGAGTTCATGGATCTGCATTATTTACAAGAGGAGAAACACAAGCAATTGTTACTACTACCCTTGGTACATCTGATGATGAACAAAAAATTGAAAGTTTAGATGGATTACAAAAAGAAAGATTTATGCTTCACTACAACTTTCCACCTTTTTCAGTTGGAGAAACTGGAAGAATTGGAACAGGAAGAAGAGAAATTGGACATGGAAAACTTGCTTGGAGAGCAATAAATTCATCGTTACCATCAAAAGAAAGCTTCCCATATACTTTTAGAATAGTTTCTGAGATTACAGAGTCTAATGGTTCATCTTCAATGGCAACTGTTTGTGGAACATCATTAGCATTAATGGATGCTGGTGTTCCCATAAAAGAACCTGTTGCAGGGATTGCAATGGGATTAATCAAAGAAGGTGATGATTTTAGTGTTTTATCTGACATTTTAGGTGATGAAGATCATCTGGGAGATATGGACTTTAAAGTTGCTGGAACAAAAGATGGAATTACCTCTCTTCAAATGGATATAAAAATTACTGGTATCACATTTGAAATAATGGAGCAGGCATTAAATCAAGCAAAAGATGGAAGAATTCATATCTTAGGTGAAATGAATAAAGCACTTTCTAAATCAAGGGATAATGTAGGAAAACACACACCAAAAATGGAGAAAATATCTGTAGATAAAAAAGATATCGCAACTGTTATAGGAAAAGGTGGAGCAACAATTAGAGAAATTGTTGAAGTATCAGGTGCTAAAGTTGATATTAATGACGAAGGTGAAGTAACTGTTGCAGCACCAGATGAAGAGTCTAGAAACAAAGCAATGCAGATGATTAAAGATCTAACTGCAAAAGCTGAATTAAATAAAATTTATAATGGAAAAGTTATGAAAATTATGGAGTTTGGTGCATTTGTTAATTTCTTAGGTAAACAAGATGGACTTGTTCATATTTCAGAACTTGCTGACAAAAGAGTTGCAAAAGTAACCGATGTTGTTAAAGAAGGTGATCAGGTTAAAGTTAAAGTCATTGGATTTGACAGAGGAAAAGTTAAACTTTCAATTAAACAAGCAACAATTTAATTAAATTCGAGGTCTGGGGCACCTGGCAACAGAACGCCCCTTAACTAACGGAAACCGTTATTCCAACTCAAATATCAAATTAGAAACAGCACGAAGTTTTACACGAAGTTTACACGAAGTTTCTGAAAAAGTGTTATATTCTGTATATTATTAATCAAGAGAAGAGAAACAGAACGCCCCTAAAAAGTTTAACTAAATTTAACTAAATTTTAGGAAATATTTTTGGGATCTGGCATCCCTACTTTGTTATATCCGGCATCTACATAGTGAATTTCACCAGTAACACCACCTGCCAGATCACTTAGTAAGTATAATGCAGAATTTCCTACATCATGAATATCAACGTTTCTTTTAAGAAATGAATGGTCTTCATTCCATTTATATAAGAACTTTGCATCCCCGATAGCTGATGCAGCTAATGTTTTAATAGGTCCTGCGCTAATTGCATTTACTCTTATTTGTTTAGCACCCAAATCTCTTGCTAAGTATTTTACACTAGATTCTAGTGCTGCTTTACAAACTCCCATAACATTATAGTTAGGAATAGCTTTATTTGCTTCATAACTTAAGGTGATCATGCTTCCATTGGGTTTCATAATCTTTGATGCCTCTCTAGCAACTTCTGTAAATGAGAAGCATGAGATAAGCATACTTCTTTGAAAGTTTTCTCTTGTTGTATTTAAATATTCTCCAGAAAGCTCAGATTTATCTGAAAATGCTATTGCATGAACAACAAAATCAATCTCACCCCAGCTGGATTTTACATTCTCAAATAATTTAATAACATCCTCTTTTTTCTCAACATCACAGCTAAAAGTTACATTGGAATTTAGTTTTTCTGCAAGAGGTATTACCCTTTTTTTCAAAGCATCACCTAGATAAGTAAATGCAAGCTCGGCTCCCGCTTCAGATAGTTTTTGTGAAATACCCCAAGCAATGGATCTCTCATTTGCAACACCCATGATCAATCCTTTTTTGCCTTTCATTAAACTCATGGATTACACCTTCTCAAATATTAAAGTAGCATTTGTTCCACCAAATCCAAAACTGTTTGACATTACTGAGTTAAGGGATACATTTTTTTCTGTTTGTGTAACAATTGGATATTTTTTTGCATCCTCATCCATATCATTAATATTTGCAGATGCTGTGATAAAACTATTTTTCATCATAATTAAACTATAAATTGCTTCATGAACTGAAGCAGCACCTAATGGATGACCAGATAAAGATTTTGTAGAACTTATTTTTGGAATATCTTCACCAAATGCATCGCCTACTGCATTTAATTCAGTAATATCTCCAACAGGAGTTGAGGTTCCATGTGTATTGATATAATCAATTTTATTTTTCGATGTTGATAGAGCCATTTTCATACATCTAACGGCACCCTCTCCAGATGGTGCTACCATATCATATCCATCTGAGCTTGCTCCATATCCTGTTAGTTCAGCATATATTTTAGCTCCTCTTGCTTTTGCGTGTTCGTATTCTTCCATTACCAAAACACCTGCTCCTCCAGCAATTACAAAACCATCTCTAGTTTTGTCATATGCTCTAGATGCTTTTTCTGGAGTATCATTATATTTTGAGGATAGAGCAGTCATTGCATCAAACATTGCTGTCATAGCCCAATGTAATTCCTCACTACCTCCGGCAAAAACAATATCTTGTTTACCCATTTGAATTAATTCACTTGCATGACCAATACAATGTCCACTTGTTGCACAAGCTGAACTCATTGTGTAATTCATGCCTTTTATTTTAAACGGTACAGCAAGAGTCGCAGATGCGGTACTTGCCATTGTTCTTGGAACAATAAATGGACCCATTAATTTTGGAGTTTTTGCTCGTGTTTTATCAACTGACAAAACAACGTTCTCAATTGATGGGCCTCCCGATCCCATGACAATTCCTGTCTTGAGGTTACTTACATCTTTTTCTTCAAGACCAGAATCTGTAATTGCTTCTTTCATTGCTATATAATTATATGCAGAGCCAGATCCCATGAAACGGATTGTTTTTCTATCTACATGATCTTGAAGTTTAATATTTGGTTTACCATGAACATGACTTCTAAGGTTATGTTCTTTATATTCTTCTGAAAATGAAATTCCTGATTTTGAATTTAATAACGATTGATGAACTTCTTCTTGATTGTTTCCTAAACAAGAGACAATACCAATTCCTGTAATAACTACTCTTCTCATTATTTAAATAATCCTACTTTTAAGTTTTCTGCTGAATATATTTTCTTACCGTCCGCACATAAAATGCCATTTGCTAGTCCAACAGTTGTTTCTCCTTTAATTAAAATTCTTTTCATGTCTATTTCGTATGTTGCCATTTTGACGTTTTTTAGAACTTCACCAGTAAATTTTACAGTGCTTACCCCTAATGCTCTTCCTCTACCAGGGTTTCCAAGCCATCCTAAATAAAAACCAACTAGCTGCCACATAGCGTCAAGACCTAAACAACCAGGCATCACCGGATCTTCTCTAAAGTGGCAGTCAAAAAACCACAAATCCTCTTTAATATCAAGCTCTGCTTTAATCACTCCTTTATTAAAAAAGCCTTTGTTTTCATCAATTACCGATATCCTATCAAACATCAGCATTGGGGGAGATGGTAATTTCGCATTACCAGGCCCAAATAGCTCGCCATTTGCGCAGCTAATTAACTCATCGTAACTAAACGAGTTTTTTTTCATATTTGTAATCTTCATACTTGATTTAACTTAATTATAATATACAAATAGTTTAGAATTATTATAAATTACAAATGACCACTACAGGTGAATTTATCAACAAATTAAGAAATTCTGGTTTGAGACCAACTAAGCAAAGAATAAAGATTTGCGAAGTTTTATTTAATAAAGAAACAACATTTCATTTTACAATAAATGATCTTGTTAAAATAATTGAAACCGAGGCAAATGAAAAAATATCTTTAGCTACTGTTTATAATACTATTCACGCATTCGAAAAAAAAGGATACCTAAAAGAAATTCCAATAGACTCAAATCAGAGTTATTTTGATACAAATGTTACAGATCATCATCATTTTTATGATATATCAGAAAAAAAATTGATTGATTTAGATGAAGTTGATGTGGGTCCAATTAATATTCAAAAATCAATTCCTGGAAAAAAAATTAAATCTGTAGAAGTTTTAGTAAAACTTGATACTGATAATCAGTAGCAAAAAATAATCAATAATAACAATACTATACAAATTATATTAAAACCATTCTAAACTGTTGACATGTAGTTTAGAATGATTATATGTTTTCCGAAAAGGAGACTAAATATGTCATTAAAAGGAAGTAAAACAGAAGAAAACTTAAAAGCTGCTTTCGCAGGAGAAAGCCAAGCTAACAGAAGATATTTATATTTCGCTCAAAAAGCAGACGTAGAAGGTTTTAACGATGTAGCTGCAGTTTTTAGATCAACTGCTGAAGGTGAAACTGGCCATGCTCACGGGCATCTTGAATATCTAGAAGAAGTTGGAGATCCAGCAACTGGTAAACCCATCGGTGAAACTAAAGCAAATCTAGAGTCTGCAATTGAAGGTGAAACACACGAGTATACAGACATGTATCCTGGTATGGCAAAAACAGCTAGAGAAGAGGGGTTTGATGAAATAGCTGACTGGTTTGAGACATTAGCAAAAGCTGAAAAATCCCACGCAGGTAAGTTTCAAAAAACTTTAGAAAGTATCGCTTAAATTCAATTTAGTGGACATCTTAATGTCCACTAAAAAAAATCAATAAATTGAGTAAATAATTATTTAATTATCCTTATTTATTTAATTCTTAATATTAAATTAAATGAGCAAAGAAGGTAGTACACAAGCACCAATAAGACATCCGATAAATTTTAAAGATCCAGATTTCTTAGACCCACAAAAGTTGGATCAAGAAATGAGAAGAGTTTTTGATGTTTGTCATGGATGTAGAAGATGTTTTAACCTATGTGATAGTTTTCCAAAATTGTTTGATTATATTGATGAGTCTGAGGATGGTGAGGTATCATCTTTATCAAGCGATAAATTTAAACCAGTTGTCGATGCTTGTACTTTGTGTGACATGTGCTTTATGACTAAATGTCCTTACGTTCCTCCTCATGAATTTGATTTAGATTTTCCACATTTAATGCTTCGGTATCGAATGCTTCAAAAAAAAAATGGTGAGATCTCTAGTACGACAAGGCAATTAGCTAACATAGACCGTAACGGAAAAATTGGGGTTATGTTTAGTGGTATAATTAATTGGTTTTCAAACATTAAAAATACTTTTTTTCGTAAAGTCTTAGAATTTTTAACAGGAATTGATAAGAGAGCAATTTTACCAAAGTATAATAGTGAAACATTTTCAAATTATTTTAAAAAGTTTAAGCAAAAGAAATTAGAAGGGGGAGTAAACAGAAAAGTTGTGATTTATTCTACTTGTTTTGTAAATTTTAATAAAAAAACTACAGGAGAAGCTGCGCTAAAAGTTTTAAATCATAACAATGTTGAAGTTGAACATTCTTATGCTGGTTGTTGTGGAATGCCATATCTTGAACAAGCTGACCCAGATAAGGTAATTAAACAAGCAAAATTAGTATCAAAAGAACTTATCAGTTTTATAGATAAAGGTTATAAAGTAATAACTTTGACTGCTAGCTGTGGTTTGATGTTAAAATTTGAATGGCCACTTCTCCTACCAAATGACGAAGATGTAAAAAAATTATCAAAAAATACTTTTGATATTGATGAATATATTGTTGATATAGCAAACAAAGAAGGATTAGTAAAAGGAATGCAAGAAATAGATGGTGGAGTGACAGTGCATCACGCATGCCATGCTAGAGCTCAGAATATGGGCAATAAAGCAAGAGATATGCTCAAATTAATTCCAAATGTAAAAATTGATTTAGTTGAAAGATGTGCTGGACACGGTGGGACTTTTGGAGTGATGAAACAAACTCACGACACTGCAGTTAAAGTAGCAAAAAATACAGTCAGTGCAGTTAAAAGAAAAAACAATAAATATATGGCATCAGATTGTCCATTAGCAGGAAAACACATCAAACAACTTGCTCAGGATACAAATATTAATAATGATGAGGCCTTACACCCCATAGAACTAGTAGCAAAAAGTTATAGATTATAAAAATGCCTAAAGACCAAAAAATTATTCAAAAATCAGATTTACTAGCCCCAGATGTATATGAAAAAAATAGACGTCAAATGAGAAAAGAGCTAGTCGAATTCAAAAAAGATAGAAGAGTTCCACTTGGTCCTTATGCAACTTTTTACTTTGAGTGTTATGAAACAATGTTAGCTCAAGTCCAAGAAATGCTACATATAGAAAAAGGTGGAGATGAACAACTTAATGATGAGTTAACAGCTTACAATCCCTTAATACCAAATGGAAAAGAATTGGTTTCAACACTAATGTTTGAAATTGATAACCCAGTAATTAGAGCTACGTTTCTTGGAAAATTAGGTGGTGTTGAAGAAAATGTATTTATTAAGATTGATAATGACATAATTTACGGAAAACCGGAAATAGATGTAGATAGAACGTCTGCAGAGGGGAAAGCATCATCAGTACAATTTATACATTTTGAATTTGATCAAAACCAAATTTCAAAATTTAAAGGTAATAATGTGAACATTGAATTAGGAATAGATCATAAAGAGTATTCACACTCAACAAAGCTTTCAGAAAGCACCATAAAAGCTCTGTCCAGCGATTTTAATTAGTTGGTCCCCAAACATTTTCAACATTAACCCAACCAATAAATTCACCAGTTTGAATTTTACACCATTGTGTTTCACATTTTTTTATTAAGAGCAATCTACCTTTTTTTACTTGGGCTATAGGTTTAGAAAATTTAGATGGTTTTTTGAAAATTATTTTATCTTCAAGTGGTATAAATGACTTAGCTTTCCTTAGTTGAGAAACATGTATCCAACCATTATTATTTTTATGATCTATAATTCTTCTAAAATTCTCTTTTTTATCAATAACTTTTAAAGGAAGTTGAATTTTTTCATAAATATATTTGACTTGATAATCAAATCCTGGCCCATATCTCACATTCACTTTTTTATTCTTAAGCATAAGAAAAAATTCATCTTTTGCATTAACTGGTTGAGTTATTAATATCAAAGAAGTTAAAACATAAATTATAATTTTTTGCACAGACAATTCTTTCTCTTCTTAAAATAAACTTTTCTGGATGTAAGATTTAATAAATCAACTATTAAAATATTATTTTTAATAATTCCATTCAGTCCTAAGATTAATTTTAAAACTTCATTTGCTTGTATTGCTCCTATTACATTTGCAGTAGGTCCTAAAATACCTTCAGCCTCACAATTTAATATTTCATCAGAAGGCATTCCTTGGTAAAAACAGTTAAGACAAGGAATTTTTTTTTGTGAAAAATCAAAACTAAAAATATGTCCATCAAATTTACTTATTGCTCCAATAACTAATTTTTTTCTATATTTTAATGAATACTTATTTAGTAAAAATTTAGTTGGGAAATTATCAGTTCCATCAACAATTATATCGAATTTTGGTAGAATTTTGCTTAAATTTTTTTCTTTAGCCCTTTCTTTAAAAATTTTTAATTTTATTTTGTCATTAATTAATTTAATTTTTTTTTTTATTACATCTGATTTGTACTTACCCACATCATTATAATCATAGAGAGTTTGCCTATGTAAATTGCTATAGTCAACTTTGTCATCTTCAATGACGCCCAAAAATCCGACACCTGCTCTAACTAATAAATCAATTACTGGACTTCCCAAACCACCTGCTCCAACCACTAATATTTTTGATTTAAAAATTTTTTTTTGTCCAATAATTCCAACATTTTTTAAAATTATTTGCCTTGAATATTTGTTTAGATTTCTTTTACTTAATAAGTTTTTCATTTACCTGTAGATCCAAAGCCACCAGATCCTCTAACTGTATCGGACAGCTCATCTACTTCCTCAAAAGAAGCTTTCAGAACGGGCATTAAAACCATTTGTGCTATTCTATCTCCATTATTAACTATAAAATCATCTAACCCATGATTAAATAATATAACTTTTAACTCCCCCCTATAGTCACTATCAATCGTACCTGGTGTATTGAGCACGCTTATCTGAGATTTTGCTGCTAAACCTGACCGAGGTCTAATTTGTATCTCTGTATCTTGAGGAATAGCTATAGATATTCCAGTTGGTATTAATTCAGAACTGTTTGGCTTTATTTTCAAAGATTCTTTTACAAATGCTATTAGATCCATGCCTGATGATCCTTCAGTTTTATATTGTGGAATTTTGACCTTAGGGTCAAGTCTCTTTATCTTAATTTTGACCATTAATTAAGATTTTTAATAACTCTCTCAACTATATTTTCTGCAATTAATGATTTATTCATCTTATGTAGTATTTCGTTTTTATTATTTTTATAAAAAATTTTAACTTCATTGTATTCTGAATCAAATCCTATTTCATTATCTGATACATTATTAGCAATAATCCAATCACAATTTTTAGTACTTAACTTATCTTTTGCATTTAAATCTAAATTTTCCGTTTCAGCAGCAAAACCTACAGTAATTTTTGGTCTAAGTGAATTATGTTTTGAAACATAAGATAATATATCTGTATTTTTGATCATGCTAATATCTAGTTCAGCATTTTTTTTAATCTTTCCTTTATTATATTTTTTAAATTTGAAATCACACACAGCAGCTGAAAAAACAGCAACATCAACTGGAAGGTTTTCAATTGTTTTTTTTAACATTTCGTCTCCAGTTTCAACTTCAATAAATTTTATATCTTCCAAAGGTTTTAAGTTTGTTATTCCTGATATTAGTGTTGTTTCAAACCCATTATCTCTAAATGATTTTGCAATTTCGTAACCTTGCTTTCCACTTGATTTGTTTGTTAAATATCTAACTGGATCCAAATATTCTCTAGTAGGTCCTGCTGTGACTAAAGCCTTATATTTTTTATTTTTTTGTAGACTAGATAAGTAATTTTCAATATGTAAAAGGATATCTGATGGTTCGGTCATTTTCCCCTCACCATACTCTCCGCATGCCATATCCCCGATCTCTGGACCTATTATACTATAACTATATTCCCTTAGTTTAATAATATTTTTTCTATTTGACGGGTGATTCCACATTCTCACATTCATAGCTGGTACTATAAAAATCTTTTTATTTGATGCTAATAATACAGTGGAGGCAAGATCATCTGTTAATCCATTACTCAATTTTGATATTGTATTAGCTGTTGCCGGTACTACAATAATCAAATCTGCCCATCTTGATAATGAAATATGATCCATTTCGCTTTCACTCTCTGAGCTAAATAAGTCTTCATATACCTTTCCTTGAGAAAGGGATGTTATAGATAAAGGTGTCACGAATTCTTTGGCACTTTTTGTGATGATTGTTTTTATTTCTACTTGTTTTTTTTTTAAGCCTCTAATCAATTCAAGACTTTTATAAGCAGAAATACCTCCACAAATTACGACAAGTATTTTTTTGTTTGACAAACTATTCATGCGAGAGATTAAAATACCAATAAAGTAACAATTACAAGCAATAATAAACCAATAATTGACTGATTTCTGAAGCTAGACATCTCTGATTTTTTTACATTTAACTCATTAAATGAGCTAGAGTTCTGTGGAATTTGTCCACTTGCTAGAAATGTTAAGGCCTGATTAGCTTTATCCATAATTTGTGGTAATTCAGGCAATCTCTTAATTACTTCTGCAGAATTTTTAAGTGTTTCATTAAATGAATTTATAGGATCCTTTGTTTCTCTCAGCCATTTTTCAAGAACAGGCTTGGATGTTTCCCATATGTTTGTATCAGGGTTAAGTCTTCTTGCTACTCCTTCAACAACTACCATTGTTTTTTGTAACATAAGAAGCTGAGGTTGGGTTTGCATATTAAATTTTTCTGTCACGTCAAATAGTTGTTTAAGTAATTTTCCACCAGATATATCTTTTACAGATTGGCCAAATATAGGTTCTCCTATTGATCTTAATGCTTGAGCAAGATCATCAACTGGTACATCCTTTGGCACAAGTCCAGCAACTAAATGAACTTCTGCAACTTTTTTATAATCTCTTTGGATAAAACCGTATAAAATTTCCGCTAAAAATCTTTGACTTAATTTATCTAACCTACCCATTATTCCAAAATCAATAGGAACTATTTGACCACTTTTATTTATAAAAACATTTCCCTGGTGCATGTCTGCATGAAAAAAACCATCTCTTACAGCATGCCTTAAAAAATGCTGAATTATGTCTGATGCTATTTTTTTTGCATCAATATTTCTATTTACAAGTTCATCGGTTTCTCTAATTGAAACTCCATCCACCCAATCAAGTGTCATGACATTTTCACTAGTAAAATTCCAATATATTTTAGGGACTAAAAAACCCTCATCGTTCTTTGTATTTTCTCCATATTCATTTGCAGCTGCTGCCTCAAACCTTAGGTCCATTTCAAGATTTGTTATCTCTTTAAGTAAAAAAACAACTTCAACTAACTTAAGTCTTTTAGTTTTTTTTATGAATGATTCTACAAAGAAAGCAAACAACATTAATGCATCAATTTCTTCATTAAATATTTTTTTTATGTCTGGTCTTAAAATTTTAATTGCTACATCTTTTATAGTTCCGCCATCATTAATTTGAGCTTTATGAACTTGTGCAATTGAAGCAGCTGCAACTGGCTCACTAAGATTTATTATTGAGTTAAAGCTTTGCTCACCTAAATCTTTTTTAATAATTTCTCTAGCTTTGTTTTGTGAAAATGGAGGTAATCTATCCTGAAGATTTTCTAGTTCTTTTGATAATTCATCACCGATTATGTCAGGCCGGGTAGCTAAAAATTGTCCTAATTTTATAAATGTTGTTCCCATAGATTGAAGTGAAGAGGATAATCTTTCACCTTGATTTAATGAACTATCAACTTTTTTATTGTTCGACAAAGAGAATGATAAAATACCAAATAAAACTTTTACTATTAATGGTGGTTCATTAAATTTAGTTGCAATTTTTAACGCATCTGATTTTGCAAGTTTTCGTCCAAGTTTAAAAAGTATAAACAATTTTTTAATCATAATTTCCATCCCGAATGTATTGCAACGATACCTCCAGATAAATTTCTATAACTACAATTTTGGAAATTATTACTTTTAAGTAATTCTATTAATTCTTCTTGGTTAATAAAATTTTCAATACTTTTTACTAAATATTCGTAAGGCTTTTTGTCTCCAACAATAAATTTTCCTAAATATGGAATTAACTTTGAGTAATTTTTGTAAGCAAAATCTAAGTTTGAATTCTGTATTTTTGAAAACTCTAAACACAAAAAACGTCCTCCCGGCTTTAAAACTCGATAGGCTTCTGAAAGTGATTTGTCTAAGTTTTTAGTGTTTCTCAATCCAAAACTAATTGTATAATAATCACAAGTTTCATTTTTTAATGGTAAATTTTCTGCTGAACTAATAATCCATTTAATATTTTTATATTTTCTTAACTTCTTTTTGCCTATATTTATCATTCCCTCATTGGGGTCTATACAAATTGCATTATTTAAATTTTTAGTCTTGTCATGAAATAATTTTGCAAGATCTCCAGTTCCACAAGCTACATCTAACAAGATTTTATTTGTTCCAGGGTTCATCCAAAACATTAGATCATTTTTCCATATCCTGTGAATACCAAAGGACATAAAATCATTCATTAGGTCGTATTTATCAAAAACTTTATCAAATACATCTTGGACAAGTCCCTTTTTATTTTGAAGATATTGTTGCATAAATAAATAATTTTAAGATTAATATAGTATCTAATGCCAGAATTGCCAGAAGTAGAAATTGTAAGAAAATCATTAAACAAAAAAATATCAGGAAAAATTATTAATGAAGTAAGGGTAAAAAACCGAAATTTACGTCTTAAAATCCCGAAAAATTTTGAAAAAAAATTGAAGAGAAAGAAAATAAAAAAAATTGAAAGATTTTCTAAATATATAATAATTTTTTTTGATGATAATTCTTACTGTTTAATTCACCTAGGGATGTCTGGCACTATTCATTTATTAAACACATATTCAAAGAAAAAATTTACTAACACTAGCTTTTATCATAGCCCTCATTTACCAAAAAAACACAATCATGTTGAAATTCGATTTAATGATTTAAAATTAGTTTATAATGATCCTAGAAGATTTGGGTATATTTTATTCATTAATTCTAAAAAAGAGCTATTAAAAAAATTTGAAAAATTTGGGCCTGAACCTTTTTCAAAAAACTTCAATACTTATTATGTAAAGACATATTTTAGAAATAAAAAAAAAAATATTAAAAATTTCTTGTTAGACCAAAATTTTGTTTCTGGAATTGGAAATATTTATGCTAGTGAAATATTATTTGAGTGTAAGATAAATCCATTAATTTCAGTCGATCTTTTAAAAGAAGAGCAAATAAACAAAATTATTAAACAATCTAAAAAAGTATTAAAGAAATCAATAATAAAAGGGGGATCTTCTATTAGAGATTTCAAAAATACCTCCGGTGACAAGGGTACATTTCAAAATGAATTTAAAGTGTATAATAGAGAAGACTTAAAATGTCCCCGAACAACTTGTAGAGGAAAAATTTTAAAAATAGTTATTACAAATAGATCGAGTTTTTTTTGTAATAAATGCCAAAAATAAAAAAATTATTATATTGACCAGTTTTATATCTCAATATATACAATCGCGTTTATGGCAAATACCAAATCAGCAATTAAGAGAGTTCGTAGAATATCTAGACAGACAGCCGTTAACAGGTCAAGAAAAAGTAAATTTAGATCTGCAGTAAAAAAAATGAACGTTTTAATAGAAAAAAAAGACAAAAAAGGAGCCCTTGCCTTTTTACCAAAGCTAAATTCTGAGTTAATGAGAATTTCTAAGACTGGCGTGATAAAAAAACAAAATGCGTCAAGAAATATTTCCAGAGTAACAAAAAAAATTAATTCTTTATAACAACTTTAAGTAGTTAATAAAAAATATATATATAATTTATATTTTTAGATTAATTCTAATTACAACCAGTGGTTTGAATATTAAAGAACAACATCTAAATTTTAATTTAGTTCCATCACAACATATAGAAAAACAATTTGTTTTAGAAAGTAAATTTTATTTTACTAACTTTGAGTTGATAATTTATCGATTCAATCTGGAATTTATACAATTCTAAATTTTATTTTTTTTTGAATTTATAAATTAATTTATTGCATAAAAAATTTAGATAAGTTTTAAGGGATTCCCACCATGAAAAACAATTTACAAAATAATTCAACAATAGATGAGAAAAAACTTGATTGGAATATTGTTCAAAATGTAATGAAAGATAAGTTTGGCAGTGATATTTTTGATAGCTGGCTAAAAAAAATAGAACTTATAGATGAATATAAAAATTATGTACTAATTTCTGTATCTACAAGGTTTATTAGAGATTGGATAACTTCAAGATATTTAGATCAAATATTACAAATTGTTAGAAGTTTTAAAAAAGACATATTGAGAATAGAGTTTCTAGTTGAAGATAAAAAAAATCTAGCAAACAAAAATAATTCTCAAGATAAACAAAATTTAAAAGATAATGAAATTAATAATAATATTTCTTTTATAAAAGACTCTTACCTTCAATATAACAGAATAGATCCAAATAAAAATTTTAATAATTTTATTACTGGACAAAGTAATAAATTAGCTTTTGAAGCTTCAAAAAAGGTATCCCAAGAAATTGCCCACTATAATCCGCTATATTTATATGGAGGTG